>DASPZC010000044.1:0-5166 GCA_035636455.1 Xanthobacteraceae bacterium | reverse complement strand
TCAATCAACCAGGCGCGAATCCTTGACCGGGCGAGTCACAGAGGAGGTTGTCTAAATCGAGTTGCCGGTAATCGGTGGATCTCTATCGGAAATGTCCCGGCTGTCTTGTCTCGCGCAGGCGCGAATTTCGCCGGGACGCTTTTTCGATTGAGCCGTTTGAACGTGACCGACTGCCCCTGGCGAGGGGCGCACGCTTCGCGGTTCGTTATGTGTAGGTTTGGTGCCCCTGGCCGGACTCGAACCAGCACGATGTTTCCACCACCTGATTTTGAGTCAGGCGCGTCTACCAATTCCGCCACAGGGGCTTGGGCGGATCATAGCCGGGGGCGGCGGGTGGTCAACACGCTCGCTTGAATCGACAGCATGCGGCCGCCGCGCTATGCCGGAAGGGTAGGAGCGAGGTCACGCATGCTGGTGAGAACGCAGGAAGCGGTCCGCACGGCGCCCGCCGCCGTCGCGGCGATCGCCGTCGCGGCGGGCGGCGTTGCCGTCATGCTGGGGGCATATTTCTTCCAGTACGTGCTCAAGTATCAGCCCTGTCCGCTCTGCCTCGAGCAGCGCATCCCGTACTATGTCGGCATTCCGCTCGCGCTCGTCGTCGCCGTCGCGGCGGCACGGCGGGCGCCGCGTCCGTTGCTTGCCTTGGGCTTCGCCGCGCTGGCGCTCGCCATGCTGATCGGGGCCGCGCTCGCCGCCTACCACGCCGGGATCGAATGGCACTTGTGGGCCGGGCCGCAGGACTGCTCGGGTGGCGGGCTGGGCACGCCCGGCAGCGTGCTCGAGCAGTTCAACACCGTGCGCATCGTGCGCTGCGACGAGGCGCCGTGGCGTCTGTTCGGCCTGTCGCTTGCCGGCTATAACGTGCTGATCTCGCTCGCGCTCGCCGCCGTCGCCCTGTGGGGCCTGCGCGCCGTCGCCCGCCCCTCGCGGCGGTAGACGAGCGGCCATGTCCCGGTCGATCCCGCAGGGTTTTCAGCGCGGCGGCGGGCGACTACATTGAGCGGCGGAACCTAAGGAGATCGAGATGGCCGGCGCAGCACAGCGCAAACGGCCGCCGCTCTCGATCCAGGCATTCCGCGCCTGGATCGAGACGCGCCCCGACGAAGAGCGCTGGGAATTGATCGATGGTGTCCCCATGATGATGACGCCGCCGACCAAGGCCCACCAGCGGATCGCCAGCAACGTCGAGCGCCTGCTGAACGATGCGTTGGAGCGGTTCAACCGCGCGCTCGCCGCCTATCAGCGCGTCGGGCTGAATCTCGGCCGGATCGTCGAAGGTTACGATCCCGAACCGGACGTCGCCGTCATCGACGCCGACGAAGGCTCCGATGAACGCTATGCCGATCGGTTCTATCTGGTCGCAGAGATTGTCTCGAGCAGCGACGGCCCGAAGATCGAAGGGAAGCGCGAGATCTACAAGCTCCACGCAAGCTGCAAATGCATCCTCACGGTCCGACAGGATCGGCCGGAGGTTCGCATCGACACGCGAGCCGGCGATTCCTGGACGACGGTCGTTCTCACGAAGGCAACGGACGAACTAGTCCTCGCAGACTTCGGCCTGCGTTGCGCGCTGTCCGATGTGTACCGGGGAACGCCGCTCCAGCCGCGGCATCATGGATCGAGCTCGGTATCCCAATAGAGATAGTCGAGCCAGCTCTCGTGCAGATAGTTCGGCGGAAACAGCCGGCCGTTCTGGTGCAGGTGATGCACCGTCGGCTGGAACGGCATCTGTGACGGCCACATGCCGGACTCCGGCGGCGTCTTGCCGCCCTTCCTGAGATTGCAGTTCGAGCAGGCGGCGACCACGTTGATCCACGTCGTGTGGCCGCCGCGCGAGCGCGGCAGCAGATGGTCGAACGTCAGGTCGTCGCGCGCGCCGCAGTATTGGCATACGAACTTGTCGCGCAGGAACACGTTGAAACGCGTGAACGCCGGGTGGGTCGAGGGCCGCACGTAGGTCTTGAGCGACACCACGCTCGGCAGCTTCATCTCCACGCTCGGGCTGTGCACCGCCTTGTCGTATTCGGCGACGATATTCACCCGCTCGAGGAAGACCGCCTTGATGGCGTCCTGCCACGACCACAGCGACAACGGATAATAGCTCAGCGGCCGGAAATCCGCGTTGAGCACCAACGCCGGCCAGCCGCCGCTTGCGACATGGACATTCAAGGCGACCACCTCCCTTCGCCGCGGCAAAGCGGCCTGCCGCATAGTCTACAGGGACCGTGACGGGATTGTGAAGCGCGCGCAAGGGCTAGCGGAAGGCCCGGCCGGCGCGTCAACCGATGGTCCCAAGGCGCCGCGCCAGGAACTCGCCGCCGTGCCGCAGCCCCTCGCCGTCGATGCCGTGCCCGATGCCGGCGGAGAGATGCCATTCGGCCGGAACGCCGAGCGCGGCGAGGCCCTGGGCGGCGTGGAAGAGCGCCTGCGGCGGAATGAGGTCGTCGCGGTCGCCATGCACCAGCAGCACCGGCGGTCGCGCCTTGATCTCGGCCGCGACCGTGTCGGGTGCCGCGTTGTTGGGCAGCGCCAGCATGCCCGAATAGCCGACGATCGCGGCCGGCGCGGCGGCGCGGCGCAGCCCGACATGCAGCGCCATCATGGTGCCCTGGCTGAAGCCGACCAGCGCCAGCGCCACGCCCGGCAGCTGGCGCCGGCCGAGCTCGGCGTCGAGGAACCGCTCGAGCACAGGCGCCGCGGCGTTGACGCCGGCCCAGCGCTCGTGCGGATCGCGAAACGTCAGCCCGAACCATTGCCGGCCCGCGCCCGCCATGGCGCAAACCTCCGGCGCGTGCGGCGAGACGAACGCCGCGTGCGGCAGGAGCGGCTGCCACGCGGGCGCGATGTCGATGAGGTCATTGCCGTCGGCACCGTAGCCGTGCAGGAACACGACCAGCTGGCGCGCGGCGCCGCCGACGCGCGGCTCGAGCCGCGGACCGTTCAGCTCGGCCATCCGAACCGCCTCGGCTTATTGCTGGAGCATGATCTTTTCCGAAAACCGGTACCCACCCCGGATCAAGCCCGGGGCACGCTTTTCGGGATCATGCTCCGGGATTGACGGGCGCGCCGGAGCGCCCTTTGACGGCGCGATAATAGGTCCACAGCACGCGCGCTGCCACCCCGCGCCACGGCCGCCAGGCCTGCGCAAGCGGGCCCATGGCCTTGGTGGTCGGCCGCTTGCGCAGCGCGAAGGCAAGCCGCGCCGCCTCCTGCAGCGCCAGGTCGCCGGCCGGCCACGCATCCGAGTGCCCGAGGCAGGTCAAAAGGTAGATGTCCGCGGTCCACGGCCCGATGCCGTGCACCGCCACGAGCGCGCGATGCGCCGCGTCGGCCGGGCAGGCGGCGAGCACCGCGAGATCAAGGGTGCCGTCGCCGATCGCGCGGGCAATCGCCTTGAGCGCACGGATCTTCGGCGCGGAGAGCCCGACGCGCTTGAGCTTGGGCGTGCGCGCCTTGAGCATCGCCGCGTGATCGAGCGGATCGAGCGCGGCCGCGAGCCTGCCCCAGATCGCCGCCGCGCTGGCGACCGAGAGCTGCTGCGACACCACGATCGAGGCGATTCCGGCAAAGCCGTTCGGCCGCCGGCGCAGCGGCGGCCGGCCGGCGAGCGCCAGCAGCGGCTCGAACCGCCGGTCGAGCCGCACGAGCGCATCAAGGCCGCGCGTCAAATCCTGTTCGGTATCGATGAGCGTGGTCATACCAGATACTGGAGGTCTCGGGTCTGTACGCGACGCCGACTTGCGATGAGGGTATATCATGCGTCATCTGACGGACCATCGAGGCTGCGATGACGATGCTCGACCAGCGTCTTGCCCGTGTCACGGCGCTTGCCCGGGACGTGTGGGGAAACGACATTGATGCGCACGCGTTCATGACCGCGCCGCACCCGATGCTCGGCGGCAACCGGCCGGCCGAGCACGCCGTTACCGATCCGGGCGCACGCGAGGTCGAGCAAATTCTGCACGCGCTGGCGCTTGGATTGCCGGTTTGAGTGCGGTCTTTCGTTTCGCGCCGAGCCCCAACGGCTATCTGCATCTCGGCCACGCCCTGAGCGCGCTCCTCAATGCCGACATGGCGCGCGCGGCCGGCGGGCGGCCCCTGCTGCGCATCGAGGACATCGACCGCAGCCGCTGCCGGCCGGAGTACGAGGCCGCGATTTTCGAGGACCTCGCCTGGCTCGGGCTTGTCTGGGAAGCGCCGGTGCGGCGGCAGTCGGAACATTTCGTGGAATACCAAGCAGCGCTCGATCGGCTCGCCACGATGGGCCTGGTCTACCCCAGTTTCGAGAGCCGCGCCGAGATCGCCCGGCTGGTCGCGGCACGCGAGCAAGCCGGTCCCTGGCCGCGCGACCCGGACGGCGTTCCGCTCTATCCGGGAACCGCGAAGCTGCTGTCGCCGGCCGAACGCGCGCGACGCATCGCGGCCGGCGAGCCCTACGCGCTGCGGCTCGACATGGCGGCTGCGCTCGACCGCGCCGGGCCGCTCGCCTGGACGGAAACCGGCGCCGGCCCGGACGGCGAGACCGGCACGGTGCCGGCGCATCCGGCCCAATGGGGCGACGTGGTGCTCCGCCGCAAGGAGACGCCGACGAGCTATCACCTGTCGGTGGTCGTGGACGACGCGCTGCAGGGCGTCACCCACGTGGTGCGCGGCCACGACCTGTTCCGGTCGACCGGCGTGCACCGGCTGCTGCAGGCACTGCTCGATCTGCCCGCGCCGACCTATCACCATCACCGGCTGATCCTTGACGCCGACGCCCGCAAGCTCGCCAAATCGACGCGCTCGACCGCGTTGCGCGAGCTGCGGGCGCAAGGCCTTGTTGCCGCCGATATCAGGAATTTGGTTGGACTCGGATGAGGGTTGCCGCGCGCAACGGGTGCATAAGTCCCGACGCTTATGGCTCCCGCGAAAACTCCGTGTCATTGTCGCGTCACCTGGGGGCGGGGATGGGGAAGGCGAGATCAACGAGACCGCGCGGGCGCGCGCGCAAGGCTCGTCGCTCGGCGCCGGCGCGGAGGGGGCGCACGTCGTCCGCCCGCGCGATCGATGCGGCGCTCGCCGCGCTCGCCCACGAGGTGCGCACCCCGCTCACCGGCATCCTGGCGCTGAGCGAGCTGATCGCCGCCTCCGACCTCCCGGCGCGCGAGCGCGGCTGGGCCGCCGCCG
>DASPZC010000043.1:0-18529 GCA_035636455.1 Xanthobacteraceae bacterium | reverse complement strand
CAGCAGCGCGGGTGGGAACACGCCACTTCGCGCGGCCGCCTCGTAGGCGAGTGCGGCCGCCGCGAGCGTGAGCGCGGCCCGGCGGACCGATCTTGCGCGTTCGCTGCTCACGACATCATGCCCCAGCGGACCACGGTGAAGGTCTCGAGCCTCTGGAACAAGAATTTCTCGAGCGTAAGTCCGATCACCGCGATTACCGCGATCCCGGCCAGCATCACGTCGGTGTTGAGGAACTCGCGCGAGCCGAAGATGAGCCAGCCGAGGCCCCAAGGCACGGCGGCCAGCATTTCCACCCCGACCAGGATGCGCCACGCCTGAGCGAGGCCGAGCCGCAGGCCGGTCAGGATGTAGGGTAGCGCCCCGGGCAGAATGACCTGGCGGAACAGTTTCTGATTGTCCGCCCCCATCGCCTGGGCGGAGCGCACCCACACGTCCTTGACCGCCTTCACGCCGGTCCAGGTGTTGAACACGATCGGGAACGCGGAGACGAAGCCGACCAGCAGAATCGCCGACACGTCGCCGAGGCCGAACCACAGCAGGAACAGCGGCGCATAGGCGAGGCCGGGGATCGGCGCGCCGATGCTCACCAGCGGAAGAAAAACATCCTCCGCCCGGCGCGAGCGCCCCATGGCGATGCCGATCGCGACCCCGGCGACCGCCGCGAGCGCGAAGCCGGCGCCGAGGCGCAGCAAGGTTTCGGCGGCGTGGTGCGGGAGAATGCCGCTGACGGTGAGGCGCGCCAGGGCGTCGACCACCGTCTCCAGCGGCGGAAACAGCCGCGGCGGAAACAGCCCCGCGTGTGCCACCGCTTCCCACAGTCCACCGACGACGAGGAACGGAAACGCGGTCTGCGCCGCCGCGCGCAGGCGGGCATTCACATCAAGCGCCGCCGTGCCGTCGCGGATTGGACCAGGAGGCGAGGCGGGACGAACTTCCTGCATGTCGGTGCGGGCGACGCGGCGTTGGAGCGGGTCGAGCGGAATTGCGGCCGGATAATGCCGGGGCGGGTGGCACCCCACAAGCGAGAGAATGTGATGGCGAGCCCTTGTGCCGCGGTTCCCTTCATCCCGGCGCTGGACTAGCCTATCGCCATTCCCCGGTCGGCTCCGATGGGAGCGCGGTCGGCAAATGGGCTTGGCTCGGGAGGACGCGCCAGATGAACCGCAAATTTTCGCTCAACGTCAACGGCAAGGTCCATGCGATCGAGGCCGATCCGGACATGCCGCTGCTCTATGCGCTGCGCAACGACATCGGCCTCAACAATCCGCATTTCGGTTGCGGACTCGCCCAGTGCGGCGCCTGCACCGTGCATCTCGACGGCCAGCCGATCCGCTCCTGCGCGACGCCGGTGTCGGCGGTCGGCGACGGCAAGATCGTCACGCTCGCCGGGCTCGGCACGCCGGAGAAGCCGCACCCGCTGCAGACCGCCTATGTGCAGGAGCAGGTGCCGCAATGCGGCTATTGCATCAACGGCTGGATCATGACCGCCGCCGCGTTCCTCAAGGACAAGAAGAAGCCGAGCGACGCCGAGATCCGCGATGCGCTCTCGGGCCTCAAATGCCGCTGCGGCACCCACATGGCGATCATGCGCGCGGTCAAGCGCGCGGCCGTGATGATGGGCTGAGGGAGGCGATCATGACCAGGATGGAAACCGCAACCCTCTCCCGCCGTTCGATCCTCAAGGCGGGCGGCGCGCTCGTCGTCTCGATCGGCCTGCCGGTCGGCCTCGATACGGTGCTCGCGGTGAACGCGGCCTACGCGCAGGGCGCGCGGCCGCCGCTCGTGCCCAACGAGCTTGCCTCCTACATCGCGGTGAACGCCGACGGCAGCGTGGCGGCCTTCTTCGGCAAGATGGACATGGGGCACGGCCTGTTCGTCGCCATCGGCCAGATGGTGGCCGAAGAGCTCGACGTGCCGTTCAACCGCGTCAAGGTGATCATGGGCGACACCGCCACGAGCGTGAACCAGGGCGGGGCGTCCGGCTCGACCGCGATTCAGTACGGCGGCAAGCAGATGCGCGCGGCGGCTGCGGAAGCGCGGCGCGTGCTGGTCGAGATGGCGGCCGAGAAGCTCGGCGTGCCGGCGGACCAGCTCGCCGTCGCCGACGGCGTCGTCCACGTCAAGGCCGACGCGGCGAAGAAGGCGAGCTATGCCGAGCTGATCGGCGGGCGCTACTTCAACGTCCAGCTCGAGTGGAACAAGCAGATCGGCAACCTGCTCTACGCGCCCGGCAAGGCGCAGCCGAAATCGTACAAGGAGCACAAGATCGTCGGGCAGCCGATCAAGCGCGAGGACGTGGCGCCGAAGGTCTTCTGCCAGGAGGACTTCTGCACCGACGTGAAGGTGCCCGGCATGGTGCACGGCCGGATGATCCGTCCGCCGGTCGCCGGCAGCGTGCCGGTCAAGGTGGACGAGGCCTCGGTCAAGGACATCCCGGGCGTCCGGGTGGTGTGGCAGCGCGGCTTCCTCGGCGTCGTCGCCGAGAAGGAATGGGATGCCATCCGGGCCGCCGAGAGCTTGAAGGTGGAGTGGTCCGACTCCTCGCCGTCGTTTCCGGGAACCGGCGGCATCTATGACCACATCCGCCGGGCGCCGGTGCGCAAGCGCGAGGTCGGCGCCAATGTCGGCAACGTCGACGAGGCGTTCAGGACCGCCGCCCGGGTCGTCGAGGCGGAGTACGAGTGGCCGTTCCAGTCGCACGCCAGCATGGGGCCCGCCTGCGCGGTGGTCGAGATCAAGGACGGCAAGGCCACCTGCTGGAGCGGATCGCAGAAGACCCACTTCGTGCGCGACGGCGTCGCCGCCATCCTGGAGATGCCGGCCGAGAGCGTGCGCACCATCTGGGTGACCGGGCCCGGCTCGTACGGGCGCAACGACGCCGGCGATGCCGCCATGGACGCGGCGGTGCTGGCGAAGGCGGTCGGCCGGCCGGTGCGCCTGCAATACATGCGCGAGCAGGGCACCGCCTGGGACCCCAAGGGCCCGGCCTCGATCCACCGCGCCCGCGCGGCGATCGATTCCTCCGGCACCGTCGTCGCCTACGACTTCCTCAGCAAGGGCTTCTCGCGCATCGACGTGATGATGAACGAGAGCAACCCGGCCGACACCCTGGCCGGCCATATGCTGGGCGTGCCGCTGCGGGTCAACGACGGCTTCGGCGTCCCGGCCGAGGCCTACGAGTTCGCCCACAAGCGCAGCGCCTGGGAGACGATCGGGCCGCTGCTCGACCGCGCCTCGCCGCTGCGCAGCGCGCATCTGCGCGATCCGGTCGGGCCGCAGATCCACTTCGCCAGCGAATCCTTCATCGACGAAGTGGCCGCCGCCATCAATCTCGACCCGATCGAGTTCCGGCTGCGCCACGTCAAGGACCCGCGCGACATCGCGGTGATCAAGGCGGCGGCGGAGAAGGCCAAGTGGGAGACGCGGGTCTCGCCGCGGCGCGACCAGCGCGGCACCATCGCTTCGGGGCGCGGCATCGCCTATTGCCAGCGCAACGGCACCCGCGTGGCGGTGATCGCCGAGGTCGACATCAACCGCACGTCCGGCAAGATCTGGGCGCGCAGGTTCGTGGTGGCGCACGACTGCGGGCAGATCATCAACCCGGGCGGGCTCGCCATGTGCATCGAGGGCAACATCGTGCAGGGCGTCAGCCGCACGCTGTGGGAGGAGGTGCAGTTCGACAGGAACGCGGTGACGACGGTCGACTGGGTGACCTACCCGATCCTCGACATCACCGAGACGCCGGAGGCGATCGAGACGGTGCTGATCAACCATCCGGAGCTGCCGCCCACCGGCGCCGGCGAGCCGTCGATCCGCCCGGTCGCCGCGGCGATCGCCAACGCGATCTTCGACGCCACCGGCGTGCGCATCCGCCGCGTGCCGTTCTCGCCCGACCGGGTGAAGGCGGCGCTGTCGTAAGGGCGCGGGCTCCCTCTCCCCGCTTGCGGGGAGAGGTGAGCGCGTTCAGCCAAACCCAAACAACCGCGCCGGATTATCGGCGAGGATCGCCTGACGCGTCGCGGCGTCCGGCGCCCAATCACCGAGCTTGTTGTACAATTGGATGGTGCCGACGCGGTCGTGAAACGACAGGTGCGGATAGTCGCTCCCCCAGATCAGCTGATCGGGCGCGGTCGCGATCAGCGCCTGCGCGAACGGCGTCACGTCGGCGAAGTTTTCCGCCTGCGAGAACCGGTAGGTGCCGGTCAGCTTCACCCAGCAGCGGCGCGAGCCGTCGTTCACCAGTTGCAGGAATTCCTGGAAGCCGGGCTGCCTGGTGCCGTCCCTCGCCGGGAACAGCCCGAAATGCGCGACGGTGAACTCGACCGGCAGCTCGCGCAGCATCGGCATCAGCTCGCTCACCAGCCAGCCGGGCGTGAGGAAATCGAGGTGCCAGCCGATCTCGCGCGCCAGCGCGGCCAGGCGCGCGATGCGCGGCAGCATCGATTGGGCGAGCCCCGCCTCCGGCTTGCGCACCGGCGAGACGTTGACGCGGATGCCGCGCGCGCCGAGGTCGTGCCAGGCGGCGACCTGCGCGTCGGTCACCGACGTCTCGTCGAGATCGACGATGCCGCGCCGCACCGCCGCATCCATGGTGCGCATGGCGTCGAACATGCAGGAATTGTCGAGCCCGTAGGCGCTCGGCTGCACGAACACGAAGCGCTCGAAGCCGAGCCGGCGCGCGAGCTTGAGATAGGCCTCGAGCGGCGCGCGCGGCGGCTTGTAGCGCAGGTCGGTTCCGTACGGATAGCGCTCCGCCGGTCCGAACACGTGAAAGTGGGCGTCGCACGCGCCTTGCGGCGCCGCATAGGCCGGCGCGAGGCCGGCGTCCGGGTCGCGCGCGTCGCTCATCCGCTCACGCCGCGTGGATCGAGGGCGTCCGCTCGGCGAGCGCGCGCGTCCCGGCCCACGCGGTCGCCCGGATCGACGACCAGACCGGGATGCGCAGGCGCGCGCGAAGTTCGTCGAGGATGCCGATGGTGGGCAGCTGCGAGCAGGCGATGAACAGCGCTTCGCTCCGCGGCGTGACGGTGCGCAGCGCGAGGTCGAACACCCGTTGCTCGGTGATGCGGCCAAGCTCGTCGGTGGTCTTGCACAGGAAGCTGTCGAGGGTCTCGACGCGGATGCCGCTCGCCTCGAGATAATGGCGCAGGCCGTCGTTCACCGGCGGCAGGTAGGGCGTGACGACCGCGGCCGACGCGACGCCGTCGGAGCGCAGCGCCTCCACCATGGCGCCGGCGGTGCTGACCACCGTGGCGCCGGTCCGCGCGCGCAGCGTCGCGACCATCGCGGCGTTGCCGTCCGGCCCCGCCAGAAAGCCGGCCGCGGTGCAGCCGTAGAACACGAGATCGAGTCGATCGGCGGTGAACGGCTCGACCGCCGCCAGGGTGGCCTCGGTATAGGCCGGCAAATCCTCGCGCAGCAAGGTGCGCGCCGGCCGGGCGACGCGCGCCACCGGGATCGGCGCCAGCTGCGGGCACAGCGCCGCCATCTCCGGCTGCATGGTCGTGTTGTTCTCCGGCACGACGATCAGCGCGCGGATCGGTTCGGGCATGACCAAGGCCTCGTTCCCCGGATGCGGTGCGTTCCCCGGGCGCGGCGCAACACGAAGTGTTGCGCTGCAGACCCGGGGTCCATTTGTGCGCATTCGTCGCGGACTACGCTCGGCGACGAAACGATGTGGACCCCGGATCAGCGGCGCACCGTTCCGCTTCGCTCCACGCTGCACCGCATCCGGGGAGCGCTCAAAGGGTTGACAATCATATGGCGCCAATCGTCCGATGAGTTCAATACCGGAGACATCGATGAACCGGCGCCAATTCAGCAAGGCCCTGCTCGGGCTTCCGGCCCTGATGCGCCCGGCGCACGCCGCCGCGGCGCGGATCACGCTCGGTAAGCAATACGGCCTGCCGTTCCTGCCGCAAATGGTGATGGAGGTGCAAAAGCTCATCGAGAAGCACGCGGCCGAGCGCGGCATCGCGGCGCTCGAGGTGTCCTGGCAGACCATGGGCGGGCCGGGCGCGCTCAACGACGCGCTGCTCGGCGGCCAAATCCAGTTCGTCAACGTGGCGGCGCCCTCGCTCGCCACCCTGTGGGACAAGACGGCGGGCACGGCGCAGGAGGTGCGCGCGGTGTGCGCGGTGCAGTCGATGCCCTACGTGCTGGTGACGCGCAATCCGGCCGTGCAAACCATCGCCGACTTCACCGCCGCCGACCGCATCGCCGTGCCGACGGTGAAGATTTCCGGACAGGCGATGGCGCTGCAGATGGCCGCCGCAAAGCTCTGGGGGTTCGAGCAGTACGAGCGGCTCGACCCGCTCACCGTCTCGCTCGGCCATCCGGACGCGCTGGCCGCGATGCTGTCCGGCCAGATCACCGGCCACTTCGCGGTGGCGCCGTTCAACTATTACGAGCTGAAGCTGCCCGGCTTCCGCCCGGTGCTCAAGTCCTACGACACCGTCGGCGGCAAGCACATCAACGGCATCCAGGTGGCGACCAAACAATTCCACGACGCCAATCCGGCGATGTGCGCGGCTCTCATTGCGGCGCACGACGAGGCGAACGCCTTCATCCGTGCGCAGCCGCTCGCGGCGGCGCAGATCTACATTTCGCTTGCCAACGAAAAGCGCAGCTCCGCCGACGAGCTTGCGGCGATGATCACCGATCCGGACATCGAGTACACGACCACGCCCGCCAACGTGATGGCGCTGGTCGAATTCATGCACAAGGTCGGCCGCATCAAGCGCATGCCTGCTTCGTGGCAGGACCTGTTCTTCTCCGAAGCGCACGGGCTCAGGGGAAGTTGAGCTATGGCGATCATAGGGTGGGTTACGCGCCGAAGGCGCGTAACCCACCGTTTGTTTGTATGGATAGGTCGATGGTGGGTTACGGCGCTTCGCGCCTAACCCACCCTACAATCCAGGATTACTTCGCCTCCACATCCAGCCGCGCGACCCAGCCCTCCAGGCCGGGCTTCGCGGCCGGATAGCGGGCGAGCACCAGCGGGTCGTGGCCCGGCACGATGCGGCTCATGGCGCCGGCGAGGCGCTTGAGCGTCTCGTAGCCGTCGAGCACGTCGCCGACATTGTAGGTGATGGGAAACACCCGGCCCTGCTCGACGTGGGCGTAGAGGTGGGTGGTGTCGGACGCCAGCACCACGGGACCGCGGCGGGTGTCGACGCGCACGCATTGCAGGCCCTTCGAATGCCCGCCGATGCGGTGGACCGTGATGCCCGGCGCGACCTCGCCGGCGCCGTCGTGAAAGGTCACCCGGTTGGCGAACACCTTGCGCACCATGGCGACGACGTCCTCGACCTCGAACGGCAGGCGCAGGTGCGCGTGGCACATGCAGCGGCCGGTGGCGTAGGCCATCTCGACATCCTGCAGGTGATAGCGCGCATGCGGGAACAGGTCGTAATTGCCGGTGTGGTCGTAGTGCAGGTGGCTGACGATCACGTTCTTCACGCTGTCGGGGACGATGCCGATCGCCTTGAGGCCTTCGGCCACCGGCCGCACGATCTGCCGCTGCCGCTTCTTCGCCATGGCCTCGTCGAAGCCGGTGTCGACGATGAAGGTGCCGTGCGGTCCGACGATCGCCCAGACGTAGAAATCGAGCGGCTGCGACACATCGTGCAGGTCGCCACCGATGTAGTTCTCGGCCGCGCGGCGGTCGTGATGGCCGTATTTGATGGCGTAGATTTCGTGAACATCGCCGCTCATCCCGGGCTCCCTTGATTTTGTCGTGCACCCAATCGATAGAATAACACGGCAGGATCGTTGCAACAGGCCGCGCCGCTGCGGAAACGAGCCATGGACATCCCTTATCGCCTTCCCCTGGTGATCGGCGCCACCGGCCATCGCGACCTGCGCGATGAGGACATCCTGGAATTGAAACGAGCGGTCGCGGGCGTCATCGAACGGCTCAAGCGCGACTATCTGGGCGGCGACACCGAGACCCCCATCATCGTGCTCTCATCGCTCGCCGAGGGCGCCGACCGGCTGATCGCCCAGGTCGCGATGGATCACGGCGCCAAGCTGATCGCGCCGTTGCCCATGCCGTCCGACGAATATCGCCGCGACTTCGTGCCCGGCCTGAAGCCTGACGCCGCCGCGGAATTCGACCGCCTGAAGAACCAAGCGATCGCCGCGCCGGTCATGCGGTTCGCCGCCGACAACTTGCCCGAAAATGTGCACGAGGAATCGAGACGCGCGCTGCAATATCGCGAAGTCGGCATCTATGTCATCCGGCACTGCCACGTGCTGATCGCGCTGTGGAACGGCGATGAGGAGGAAGCAGCGGTCGGAGGGACGACCGAGGTCGTGCGATTCAGGCGCGACGGCATTCCGTTCGAGGTGACCGGACTGGCCCGCGCCAGCCTCGACGCACCGGAGATCGGGCCGGTCATTTATGTGGATACGCCGCGCGTCAAGCCGCGAGGGAGCGCAACCGCCGTCAAGACGCGCCCCTGGGGGCGTGAATTGGTGAAATCGCATCAGGGGAGTTGGCGCCGGCCAACTTGGCGCAGCGTAGCTAACTTTTTTGCGAGCGTTGCCGGAAAGGGCCGCACAGAGGAGCGTCCCAGACTGCCCGACGACGAAAGGCGAGAGTTAGAGTCCTGGATGGCCTTCGAAGTCCAAACCGAATTGACTCGCCGGTTTAACCGTGAGGCCGCACGATTAGGTCGATCTGCCAAAGGAAGGGCACGATTGAACACCAGCCTCCGCGATCTTTTTCCCGAAGATGAGGCCAGAAATATCACAAAAGAACTGTTGCCGCGCTGGTGTATCCTCTATCAAATCGCAGACACGTCGGCAGCCAAATGGCAAAGATGGTTCAGGTTTGATTGGCAGCTGCTTTTCACGTTGGGATTTCTCGGTATTGCAAGTTTTGAAGTGGTAACACACCTTGCTTTCGAATGGTCTCGGCTTTTCGGCGTTTACGCAATCGTGTTCATCTGCGTGCTGGCGTGGTTCACGGTTGCGCTCTTTCGCGCGCATCAGGAGAAATTTCTGGACTTCCGAGCGCTCGCCGAGGCGTTGCGAGTTGCAGTGTTCTGGAAAATCATCGGCATCGGGGAGCCGTTTGGCGGCTCAGCAGGCCAACGAGCTAGAGTGGATCTGAGTTCGGGAGACTCCGTCGCCGACGCTTATCCGATCAGACAGCCGAGCGAGTTGGATTGGGTAAAGACGTGCCTTCGGACACTGGAGTTGCTGGAGGTCGGCGCACCATCTCGCGTCGACTTCAACGTTGCGGTGCACGGTTACGCCTGGGCGCGCAAGTTCTGGGTCAATGGACAACTGGCCTTTTTCAGTAAGCGGGGCCCTGAGCACGATCGGATCGCAGAGGCGCGGGACAAGCTATCCTTGGTTCTCTTGTCGCTATCTACCTTAGTGGCCGTTTTCTTGTTCTTTCTCATCGGAAATTCGGGTGTCGACCATCACAATTGGATTCATCGCGTTTCAATTTTCCTCGTCGGCCTGTTGCCGGGTATCGCCGCCGTCATGGTGGGATACTCCGAGCGCCTCGCTCTCAAAGCACAGGCGCGGCAATACGATCGGATGCGCACCCTATTCGAACGTGCGTCTCGACTCCTCCCTGAAAAGGTCGATCCGGCGAACTTCCGCGAGATGCAGGCGCTCTTTGCCGAGCTGGGCGCCGAGGCGATGAAAGAACACGCCGAGTGGGTGGCGATCTATCGCCAGCGCCCGATCCGGCCGCCCTAGGCGTTCTTCATTTTGCCGGCAACAGATGCTCGGCGCGGACCTGCCGCTCCGCCGCGCGGCGTCCGATCTCGTAGGCGAGGGGGATCGCGCCGGGATCGTCCATGCGGCGCACCCGGGTCACGTCGCGCGCGGAGAGCTTCAGGTCGAGCATCTCGGCGATCCACGGCGCCTCGATCCGCACGTCGTAGCGCACGAAGCGCAGCAGCTTGCCGCTGGGCGGCCCGTCGCCGGTGAGCGCGCCGATCTCCGAGTTGACCGGCCACGGCGTCGGACATTCTCCCAGCCACTGCATCAGCGTCAGCGCGAGGGCCTCGCCGTCGTTGATCAGGGTCGCGAGCGCGCTGATCGCGAGCCCGATCGCGCGGATGCGGCGCGCCCGCACGGCGGTCAGCGCGCTGCGATAGGCGCCGGTGCCGATCGAGACCAGCAGAAGGCGGCGCGGATCGGCCGTCCAGCACAGCCCATAGGCCTTGAGCGTGCTCATCAGGAACAGCGCCAGCGCCGGATTGTTGTGCGGCGTGACGCCGCCGTCGACGAAGAGGCCGTGCGCGGCGCCCTCGACGATCGGCAATTCCTCCGGATCGAAATAGGCGGGCGCGGCCGTGCTCGCGCGCAGCAGGTTCGCCAGCCGGTAGTGCCGGTTGCCGATGAACGACCGGTCGGCCGGCGTCTCCCAATAGGGGGCGCGCGGATTGTTGGCGACGATCCACGGGCTGCCGGTGTCCATCCGTTTGGTGACGACGCCGAGCCCGGTGACGAGATCCGCGCTGTCGAGCGTCCGATCGCCGACCACCGACTCGATCTCGCGGCGCAGCGCCCCGGCGTCGAACTTCGCCTGCAGGCCCATGATGCGCCAGAACGGCCGGCGGAAGACCCGCGGCGCCAGGCCCAGATAGAAGTGCTTGAGGTCGGCGACGGTCAGCCCGAGCGCCACCGCGCCGGCGATCACCGCGCCGGTCGAGGTTCCGCCGACCAAGTCGAACCAATCGCCCAGCCGCACCGCGCGCCCTTCGTGCTGGGCGAGCACGGCCTCCATGCGCTCGAGAAACGCGATCGCGATGGCGCCGCGGATGCCGCCGCCGTCAAGCGCAAGGACGCGCTTGGCGCCAGGGCCGAACAGATGTTTATCGCGCGATGAATCGGACGCGGTCACGGGTCCGGGCGGATCATCAGCGCTCAGGGACATCACTCAGCCGCGACCTTGACGCCGCCGAGCTCGATCGCGCCCGTCTTCGCCATGGCGTCGATCTCGGCATCGGCAAAACCGTGCTCGCGCAGCACGTCGCGGGTGTGTTCGCCGTAAAGCGGCGCGCCGCGCTTGATCCCGCCCGGCGTCGCCGAAAATTTCACCGGCGGGCCGATCGTCTCCACGCTCCCGAGCGTCGCATGCTCGGTCTTGACGATCATCGCGCGGGCGCGGGTCTGCTCGTTGGCGTGCATCTGCAAAACGTTGAGCACGGGCCCGGCCGGGATGCCGGCGCGCTCCAGCAGCGCGAGCCATTCGGCGCTCGAGCGCTTGCGGAACTCGACGTTCAGCGCCGCTTCCAGCTCGCGCAGGTGCTGCATGCGGCCGGCGCCGGTGGCAAAGCGCTTGTCCTCGCGCAGCTGCGGCGCATCGAGCACGTCGAGCAGCCGCTGCCAGTTGGTCTGGTTGGCGGCGCCGACCGTGATCCAGCCGTCGGTCGTGGCGAAGGCCTGGTAAGGCGCGTTGAGCGGATGCGCCGAGCCCATGGGTCCGGGCGCCACGCCGGTCGCGAGCGCGATCGCCGACTGCCAATAGGTGTGGACGATCGCCGCCTCGAACAGCGAGGTGTCGACCATCTGGCCCTCGCCGGTGCGGTTGCGGTGCTGGAGCGCGGCCAGCACGCCCATGCAGGCGAGGATGCCGGCGGTGATGTCGGCGACCGGCGCGCCCACCTTGACGGGCGGCCGGCCGGGGCCCTCGCCGGTGATGCTCATCAGCCCGCTCAGGCCCTGCGCCACCAGGTCGAAGCCGCCGCGGTCGGCGTACGGGCCGGTGCGCCCGAAGCCGGAGATGGCGCAATAGATGAGCCGCTTGTTGTGCGCCCGCAGCGCCTCGTATCCGAAGCCCCGGCGCTCCATGAAGCCGCGGCGATAGTTCTCGGTCACCACGTCGGCGGTTTCCAGCAGCCGCCACAGCACGCGCTTGCCGTCCTCGCTCTTGAGGTCGACGGCGATGCCGCGCTTGTTGCGGTTCATCATCAGGAACGCCGCCGTCTGGTCGCCGACCATGGGCGGCACCATGCGGCGCGTGTCGTCGCCGCCGGGAATTTTTTCCAGCTTGATCACGTCGGCGCCCATGTCGGCCAGCATCAGGCCGCAGGTCGGGCCCGCCATGACGTGGCACAGCTCGATCACCTTGAGGCCGGCGAGCGGGCCGGGCGGCGACGGGCCGGACATAAGCGCTACTCGGCGGCGGCGCGCGCCGGGCTCGCGGCGGCGGTGAGATAATCCATCGCCGCCTGCACGCCGCCCTTGCGGTGCGGCACGCCGGCGAGCGCCAGCGCCATCTCGACGCCGGCGAGCGCGCCCAGGATGGTGAGGTCGTTGGTGTCGCCGAGATGGCCGATACGGAACACCTTGCCGGCGAGCTTGGTGAGCCCGGTGCCGAGCGAAATGTCGAAGTGCTCGAGCGCTGCCTTGCGGAACGCGTCGGCGTCGTGGCCCTCGGGCATCAGCACCGCGGTGAGCGAGGAGGAATAATCCTTCGGCTCGCGGCACCACACCTCGAGCCCCCAGGCGCGCACCGCGCGGCGCGTCGCCTCGGCGTGCCGGTCGTGGCGCGCGAACACGTTGTCGAGGCCCTCCTCGTGCAGCATGTCGATCGACTCGGCGAGCGCGTAGAGCAGGTTGGTGGCCGGCGTGTAGGGGAAGAAACCGTTACGGTTGTTGGCGACCATGTCCTCCCACGACCAGAACGATTTCGGCAGCTTCGCGTTCTTCGCCGCCGCGAGCGCCTTCTCGCCGACCGCGTTGAAGGACAGGCCGGGCGGCAGCATCAGTCCCTTCTGCGAGCCGCCGACCGTGACGTCGACGCCCCATTCGTCGTGCCGGTAGTCGATCGAGGCGAGCGACGAGATGGTGTCGACCATCAGCAAAGCCGGGTGGCCGGCCCGGTCGATCGCCTTGCGCACCTGGTCGATGTGCGACACGCAGCCGGTCGAGGTCTCGTTGTGCACGACGCACACCGCCTTGATGGCGTGCGCCGCGTCCTCCTTCAGCCGCGCCTCGATGGCGTCCGGCTTCGCGCCGGTGCGCCAGTCCGAGGCGATGAACTCGGGCGTGAGGCCGAGCTTCGTCGCCATGTTCTTCCACAGCGTGGCGAAGTGGCCGGTCTCGTACATCAGCACGCGGTCGCCGGGCGAGAGCGCATTGGCGAGCGCGGCTTCCCACGCGCCGGTGCCGGACGCCGGATAGATCACCACCGGCCCGGCGCACTTGAAGACGGTCTTGAGGCCGTCAAGCACGCGCTTGCCGAGGCGCTGGAACTCCGGCCCGCGGTGGTCGATGGTCGGCATGTCCATCGCCCGCAAGATGCGGTCGGGCACCGGGGTCGGCCCGGGAATCTGCAGGAAGTGCCGGCCGGCCGTGCGCGCGGAATTCTTCGGCATGGGCGTCCCTCGCGCGGTTGCGCTTGTCGCCATCAAGGACGAATGCGATATGCAGTCAAGCCTCTTAACCTCGCCCCGCGTGCGGGGAGAGGTCGACGGCCGAAGGCCGTCGGGTGAGGGGGACTCTCGGCACACTGAGTTTGTTGAGAATCCCCCTCGCCCCACCCTCTCCCGCTTCGCGGGGAGAGGGAGCCGAGGGACCTGAAGCATGGCCGCAGTGATGCCGGGGCTGGAGCGGCGGCTCACCGCCGAGGTTGCGGGCGACGTGCTGTTCGACCGCTTCAGCCGCGGCCGCTACGCGACCGATGCCTCGCATTACCAGATGATGCCGGTCGGCGTCGTCGTGCCGCGCACGGTTGCCGATGCCGAGCGCGCCATCGCGCTGGCGCGCGCCGAGGGCGTCACGGTGCTGCCGCGCGGCGGCGGCACCTCGCAGGCCGGGCAGACCGTCAACAATTCGCTGGTGATCGATTGCGCAAAGCACCTCACCCGCGTGCTCGAGCTCGACGTTCCGGGGCGGCGTTGCGTGGTCGAGCCCGGCATCGTGCTCGACGATCTCAACCGCGCGCTCAAGTCCCACGGCCTGTGGTTTCCGGTCGACGTCTCGACCGCCTCGCGCGCCACGATCGGCGGCATGGCGGCCAACAATTCGTGCGGCGGCCGCTCGCTGCGCTACGGCACCATGCGCGACAACGTATTTTCCATCGACGCGGTGCTGGCGGACGGGACGGCCGCACACTTCGGTCCGGTGGCGCCGGACTTGCGCGATCTGCCGGTGACGTCTTCGCTGCGCCCGCTCGCCCGCGATCTGCTGGCGCTCGGCCGTCGCGAGGCGGACGAAATCGAGGCGCGCTTCCCGAAAGTGCAGCGGCGGGTCGGCGGCTATAATCTCGACGCCCTGGTGCCGGCGCGCGCCTCGCATAATCTCGGCCACAACCTCGCGCATATTCTGGTGGGTTCCGAGGGCACGCTCGCCTTCTTGACCCGCATCGAGATCAAGCTGTGGCCGGTGCTCGGGCGCCGCGCCGTCGGCGCTTGCCACTTCGGGCAATTCCGCGCGGCGATGGAGGCGGCCCAGAACATCGTCAAGCTCGGGCCGATCGCAGTCGAGCTGGTCGACCGCACCATGCTCGGGCTCGCGGCCGACATCGCCGTGTTCCGCCCGACCTTGCAAAAATTCGTGCGCGGCGAGCCCGACGCGCTGTTGCTGGTCGAGTTCGGCGAGGACGATCAGCAGGAGAACCTGCGCCGGCTCGCGCGGCTGCACGAACTGATCGGCGATCTGGGCTTCGGCTGGGACAGGGATGGGGCGCGATGGGGCGGCGTGGTCGACGTGCTCGACCCTGGCCTGCAGACCGCAATCGCCGATCTGCGCGCCTCCGGCCTCAACATCATGATGTCGATGAAGGAGGCGGGAAAGCCGGTCTCCTTCGTCGAGGACTGCGCGGTGCCGCTCGAACATCTCGCCGACTACACCGAGCGCCTGACCCGGATTTTCGAAAAGCACGGCACCCGCGGCACCTGGTACGCCCACGCCTCGGTCGGCTGCCTGCACGTGCGCCCGGTGCTCAACTTGCGCGTCGACAAGGATGTGCGGGCGATGCGCGCCATCGCCGAGGAGGCATTCGCCATGGTGCGCGCCTACAAGGGCTCGCATTCGGGCGAGCACGGCGACGGCCTGGTGCGCTCGGAATTCCACCAGCAAATGTTCGGCGAGCGCCTCGTGCGCGCGTTCGCCGAGGTCAAGGACCGGTTCGATCCGGGCGGACTGTTCAATCCCGGCAAGATCGTGCGCGCGCCGAAATTCGACGACCGCAATTATTTTCGCTACGGCCCCGGCTATAGCGGCAAGCCGCATGCGAGCGTCCTCGACTGGTCGGCCTATCCGGGCGCCGGCGGCGGCCTGCAGGGCGCCGCCGAGATGTGCAACAACAACGGCGCCTGCCGCAAATCCGCCGGCGGCGTGATGTGCCCGAGCTTCCGCGTCACCCGTGACGAGCGCGACGTGACGCGCGGGCGCGCCAGCACGCTGCGGCTTGCCATCACCGGCCAGCTCGGCCCCGAAGCATTCCTGTCGGACGAGATGGCGCAGACGATGAAGCTCTGCGTCTCGTGCAAGGCGTGCCGGCGCGAATGCCCGACCGGCGTCGACGTGGCGCGCATGAAGATCGAGGTGCAGGCGGCGCGCGCCAAGGCATTCGGGCTCTCGCTGCACGACCGCCTGGTCGGCTATCTGCCGCGCTACGCGCCGGTCGCGGCGCGGGTCGCCGGGCTCATCAATTTGCGCGACCGCGTGCCCGGCCTTGCCGGCCTGTCGCAGGCGCTCGCCGGATTCAGCGCGCGCCGCACCCTGCCGCGCTGGCGCCGCGATTGGTTCCGCGATGCCCCCACCCCAACCCTCCCCCGCTTGCGGGGGAGGGTTGGGAGGGGGCCTGACGGCGCCGAGGTCGTGCTGTTCGCCGACACCCTCCATCGCTATTTTGAGCGCGAGACGATCGACGCCGCTTTGGCCGTGCTCGACGCCGCCGGCTACCGGGTCCACCTGGCGGTGCCCGTCGACGGCGCGCGCCCGCTGTGCTGCGGCCGCACGTTCCTGGCGGTCGGCCGGGTCGACGAAGCGCGCCGCGAGATGGAGCGCGTGCTCGCCGCGCTTGCGCCATACGTCGAGCGCGGCGTGCCGGTCGTCGGCCTCGAGCCGAGCTGCCTGTTCGGTTTCCGCGACGAGCTGCCCGCGATCATCGCGAGCGAGACGGCCCGCAAACTGTCGGCGCACGCGCTGATGTTCGAAGAATTCCTGGCGCGCGAGGCCGAGGCGGGCCGCCTCAAAAACCTGCCGCTCGCGCCTGTCGCGCGCCGCGCCCTGCTGCACGGCCATTGTCACCAGAAATCTTTCGGCGCGCTCGGCGCGGTCGAGGCCGTGCTCAAGCTGGTGCCCGACCTCGACGTCGAAACCGTCGAGTCGAGCTGTTGCGGCATGGCCGGGGCGTTCGGCTATGCTGCCGACACGATCGACGTGTCGCTCGCCATGGGCGAGCTGTCGCTGCTGCCGGCGGTTCGCAACGCGGCGCCCGATACCCTGATCGTCGCCGACGGGACCTCGTGCCGCCACCAGATCCGCGACGGCACCGGCCGTGAAGCGATCCATGTGGCGCGCGTGCTGGCGCAGAGCGTTGCTGCCCATGCCGCCACCGCATGAATGATCGGGAAGGACGCCATGATCGACACCTCACGACGGGAATTCCTGGTCGGCGCCAGCGCGGCGGCGATCACGGCGGGCGCGCCCGGCGCGTTCGCGGCGCCGTTCGGGCCGACCGACCCTTACGACCTCGTCATCCGCGGCGGCGACGTGCTCGATCCGAGCCAGGATCTGCGCGGGCGCCGCGACATCGGCATCCGCAACGCGCTGATCGCGGCGGTCGCGCCGCAGATCCCCGACGCCATGGCGAAGCAGACGCTCGACGTCTCGGGCAAGCTGGTGTTCCCCGGCCTGGTCGATTTCCACGCTCACGTGTTCTACCGCACCGGCATCGGCCTGCCGGCCGACGAGCTGGTGCCGATGACAGGGACGACCACCTATGTGAGCGCGGGCGACGCCGGGGTCGGCAGCTTTTCGGCGTTCAAGCACCTGGTCATGGCGCAGGCGCGCAGCCGCATCTTCAGCTTCCTGCACATTTCCTCGATCGGGCTGATCGGCTTCCCGGTCGGCGAGATGCTCAACATCGCCTATGCGGACGTCGACGCCGCCGCCAAGGTGCTGGCCGAGAACCGCGACGTGTGCCTGGGCATCAAGGTGCGCGAAAGCCTCGATGTGGTGGGAGACAACGGGCTCGAGCCGCTGCGCCGGGCCATCGCGGCGGCCGAGCGCTCAGGTATCGGCGCCCGCGTCATGTGCCACATCGGCAACGCGCCCGGCGACCTTTCCGCCCTGCTCGACCTGCTGCGCACCGGCGACGTGCTCACCCATGCCTACAGCGGCGCCGGCAACAACACCGTGGTGAACGGCCGGGTGCTCGACGCGGCGCTCGCCGCCAAGCGGCGCGGCGTCATCATCGATGTCGGGCACGGCGGCGGCAGCTTCGACTACACGGTGGCCGAGCCGGCGATCGCCCAGGGGCTGCGGCCCGACACCATCAGCAGCGATGTGCACGCGGTCAGCGTCAACACGCCGGGCCAGCCGTTCCTGCCCTGGGTGATGAGCAAGTTCCTCAATATGGGCTTTTCGCTCGAGGAGGTGGTGGCGATGACGACGGTCAACCCGGCCAAGCTCATCGGCCGCGTCGACAAGCTCGGCACCCTGCAGGTCGGCGCGCCCGCGGACGTGTCGGTGATGGAGCTGGTCGAGGAAAAGGTCACGTTCGTCGACACGCGGCGCAACGAGCGCCAGGGCGAGCGCTACCTGCGGCCGCTGCACACGGTGCGCGCCGGGCGGCCGTTCGGCCGGCCCTATCCGCAGCCGTTCGGGTTCCCGTGAGGCGGCGCGACCGCGCTTGCGGCAAAAAATACCGCCGTTGCCCGACGCCCCGACATTGATCCGCCGCCATTCGGCTTTCAAACGCCGGTCTCAGCCGATATGGTCGCGCCGGTCCCGCCAGGGATCGGGCTTTTCTGCTCGCGAGGGGGAAGAAAATATGACGGCACGGCTCATTCCATCCACGGTCTCGTCTGCCTTGACCGCTGTCCTGTGCGCGCTGACGATTGCGGTCGCGTTCTTCGGCTCGGCCGCACCGGCATCGGCGCAAGCCAATCCATTCATCCTCGGCACCTGGAAGCTCGTGTGGGAAGGTGCGCGCGACAACTACACCGGAGATCTACGGGTCGCCGGCAAGACCGGCGATACCGTGTTCAAGGGCAAGCTGACCTTGGTGAAATCCGACGGCACCAAAGTCACCGAAGACGCCAGCATCACCGTCACCGGCAACGAAGTGCGCATCGAGTGCTCCAATCCGAGCGTGACGCCCTGGAACCCCGATCGTTTCTACGTCGTGCGCAAGGGCAACCGCCTGGAAGGCTATTCGCTCGACACCGCCGGCCAGCGCGGGCGCAAGATCGTCTTCACCAAGACCTGAACGACGCGGCCCCCGAGAGCGAGCACTCATGCGCCTGTCGCGCTTCGATTCGGCAACGGCCCTTTTCTACGCGGCCGCGTTCGTGACCGGCGCCATCGTCATGAGCTTCGA
>DASPZC010000042.1:0-4610 GCA_035636455.1 Xanthobacteraceae bacterium | reverse complement strand
TCGCGAGCACCTTCTTGGTCTCGTTGATCTCCTGGCCTCGAAGCGCCGTCAATCGAGCGATCTCATCGAGCGGCAGCACCGTGAACAGCTTCAGAAAACGCCCTACGTCGCCGTCCTCGGTATTGCGCCAGTATTGCCAGTAGTCGTAGGGGCTCACGAGGTCGGCGTTGAGCCATACCGCGCCGGCGGCGGTCTTGCCCATCTTGGCGCCCGAGCCCGTGGTGATCAGTGGCGACGTGAGCGCGAACAGTTGCACGTTCGCCATGCGGCGGCCGAGATCGATGCCGTTGACGATGTTGCCCCACTGATCGGAGCCGCCCATCTGCAGCACGCAGCCGGTGCGCTTGTTGAGCTCGACGAAATCGTAGGCCTGCAGGATCATGTAGTTGAATTCGAGGAACGACAGCTCCTGCTGGCGGTCGAGCCGCATCTTCACCGAGTCGAAACTAAGCATGCGGTTGACCGAGAAATGCCGGCCGACGTCGCGCAGGAAGTCGATGTAGTTGAGGCCATTCAGCCAGTCCGCGTTGTTGCCCATGACGGCATCGCCGGGGCCTTCGCCGAACGTGAGGAACTTCGAGAAGACCGCGCGGATGCCCTTGAGGTTTTCATCGATCATATCGTCGGTGAGGATTTTGCGGCTCTCGTCCTTGCCGGAGGGATCGCCGACCCGCGTCGTCCCGCCGCCCATCAGCGCGATCGGCTTGTGGCCGGTCTTCTGCAGCCAGCGCAGCATCATGATCGTCAGCAGATTGCCGATATGCAGGCTCGGCGCGGTGGCGTCGAAGCCCACATAGGCGGTGATCGGCCCCGCCGCGGCGCGCGCGTCGAGGCCTGCCGCATCCGACACCTGGTGGATGAAGCCGCGCTCGGCAAGCGTGCGCAGGAACTCGGACTTGTAGGCGCTCATCGGGTGCCTGTCGCGTGTTGCGGGCCGCTGGTGTAACAGGTCCGGCGTCGGATTCAACCGAGGACCGTCCGCATGGCGCCGCTGCGCGCGTTGGGGCTGATGAGCGGCACCTCGCTCGACGGGGTCGATGTCGCGCTGATCGAGATCGACGGCGAGCGCGTCGCCGGCTTCGGCCCGGTCGGCTACCGGCCTTATAGCGACGGCGAGCGCGATCTGCTGCGCCGGGCGCTCGAGGATGCGGCGGCTTTACGCGATCGCGCTGCACGCCCCGGCGTGCTCGGGGACGCCGAGGCGCTGGTGACGGACGCCCATGGCGAGGCCGTCGAGCAGTTCCTCGCGGCGCATCGCATCGACCGCCATGGCATCGCCATCGTCGGCCTGCACGGCCAGACCGTGCTGCATCGGCCGCAGGCGCGCCTGACCGTGCAGATCGGCGACGGTCCGGCGCTGGCGCGCCGGCTCTGCCTGGCGGTCGCGTGCGATTTTCGCGCCGCCGACATCGCCGCCGGAGGGCAGGGGGCGCCGCTCGTGCCGGTGTTCCATCGCGCCCTCGTCGCGGCGCTCGACCGCCCGCGCCCGGTCGCGGTGCTCAACATCGGCGGCGTCGCCAACGTCACCTATGTGGACGGCGAGGATCTCGTCGCCTGCGACACCGGCCCCGGCAACGCGCTCATCGACGATTTTGTGCGCGCGCGCACCGGCGCCGCGTACGATCGCGACGGGGCGCTCGCCGCAAGGGGCCGCGTCGACGCGGCGTTCATCGCCCGGGTGCTCGCCGATCCGTTCTTCGCGGCGCCGCCGCCGAAATCCCTCGACCGCAACGCTTTTGCGCGCTTCGACGCGTCGGCCTTCTCGCTCGCCGATGGCGCCGCGACCCTGACGGCGCTCACCGCCGCGGCTGTCGCCGCCGTGCTGCCGCATCTGCCGCGCCCGCCGGCGGCATGGATCGTGGCCGGCGGCGGGGCGCGCAACCCGACCCTGATGCGCATGCTCGCCGCGCGGCTGAAGGCCGCATCGGTCGAGACTGCCGACGCGGTCGGCTGGTCGTCCGACGCCATCGAGGCGCAGGCGTTCGCGTTCCTCGCGGTGCGGACGTTGAAGGGCCTGCCGATCACTTATCCGACGACGACGGGTGCCCCGCGGCCGATGACTGGCGGGGTGATTGTGCGGCCTCAGACGCCTCTTTCGCAGTAGGTAGAGTTTTGACGCTCGAGCCGGAGTACGGAGCAGGCCACTTCCCCGACTGACCTTGATACCGGTCGCCGGAGCAAATTCCGCTGTTGCTCCGTCCGCTTCGCAGCAGTTCGGATGAGGCCCGCACGACGCTGTCGCCGAAGCATCCTGTGTGCACGGGGGATTAGTTGACTTTTAACGCAACATCGCTAAATATTGCTCGGGCGCAACGGGCCGGATTTGTGCAGGTCCAGCCCTTGCGACCACAAGCGCCTCAGCAAGGAGGGCGGACCCTTCTGGTGTGGCCCCAAATCGCTGAAACATTCGCCACCGGCGGCGACAGGCTGGAGTTCCCACACCGAGCGGCGGACAGGCTCATCGGTATTTACGTCGCCGGTCAGTATCTTCGCCTCAGCCAACGTTCGGCCGCCGACGTGGAAATGGAGAAGCTGGAAAACGTCAACGAAGTCTGGGCGCTGTGTTTTCGTCAACCGGTTCCCGGCTTCCGCCTGTTAGGGCGGTTCATTGAAGCGACGGTCTTTGTCGGGTTCCGTCTTTATGACCGTCACACCCTCGAGGGCGTACCAACTTACACCGCACTGGCGAACGAGGTGATCAACGACTGGACGAATGTTTTCGGGAAGATTGATCCGTTTCGGGCAACCGGGCTTGAGTCATACGTAGGCGGAGTGTGTAGAGATGTCGACAAAACAGAAGATCCCTAGCCAAGAGCGGCTTCGCGCGTACGACAGGGAGATGCTTCGTTCCACGTTTGTCAGCATCTTCTGGGCCGCGATCACCGAACGGCGCAAGCGGGAAAGATTCACGCTTCAGTCGCTCGCCGACAGACTTGGCATAGACAAATCCGCAGTGTCCCGCTGGTTCTCAGGCGAAAACCAGAACTGGGAAACTGATACCATTGCGGATATTGCCGCCGCACTCGATCTTGAGCTTGAGATAACGGCGCGCGAACGTTCGAATCCATCCGTCGTAATCACAGCAAGCGGACCTCAACAATCCGTCGCTGCCCAACGAAAGCCGATCAACAAGACGCGCTGAAGACGCCCAGCCTGTATTGCCCGTCACGCCGCGCTGGTGCGGTCGAGCTTCAGGCGCTTGTCGAGATAGACGCAGATCGCCTCCATCAGCGGCTCGATCCGCGCGTCGAAGAAATGGTTGGCGCCCGGGATGACCTTCTGGTCGATGACGATGCCCTTCTGGGTCTTGAGCTTCTCGACCAGGCCGCTGACGTCCTTCGGCGGGACCACCGCGTCCTTGTCGCCGTGCACGATGAGCCCGGAGGAGGGGCAGGGCGCCAGGAACGAGAAGTCGTAGAGGTTGGCCGGCGGCGCGATCGAGATGAAGCCCTCGATCTCCGGGCGGCGCATCAGGAGCTGCATGCCGATCCAGGCGCCGAACGAGAAGCCGGCGATCCAGCAGCTGCGCGCCTCCGGGTTGATCGACTGCGCCCAGTCGAGCGCCGAGGCGGCGTCCGACAATTCGCCCTGGCCGTGGTCGAACGAGCCCTGGCTGCGGCCGACGCCGCGGAAGTTGAAGCGTACCACCGCGAAGTTGCGATGCACGAACGCATAGTACACGTGGTAGACGATCTGGTGGTTCATCGTGCCGCCGAATTGCGGATGCGGATGCAGCACGATGGCGATCGGCGCGTTCTTCTGGCGCGCCGGATGGTAGCGTCCCTCGATGCGTCCGGCGGGGCCGGCGAATATGACTTCGGGCATGGGCAGACTCTCGAGGCCGCGTGTCGGCGAACCGCTAGAGCGGGATGACCTGGCCGTCATCCCGCTCTAGCTTATTGTTTGGAGCATGATCTTTTCCGAAAACCGGTATCCACTTTTCGGGATCATGCTCTAACGGCGCGCTTGACGGGATCGACGGGCGCACGTAACTATTTAGAACCATTCTAATTTATGGGCAGCCCCGCCGTTGCAGCACCGGCGCAGGACCGGGGGCGTGGCACGCGGGGTTCTAGCACAAGTGCCGGGGCGAAAAGCAAGCGTTCTGAAGGGCTGCGGGCAGGATATGGCAAGGTCGATGGCCGAAAGGATCTATCTCGATTGGAATGCCACGGCCCCGCTGCGGCCCGAGGCCCGTGCGGCCATGCTTGCCGCCCTCGATGTGGCGGGTAACCCGTCGTCGGTGCATGGCGAAGGCCGCGCCGCCCGCCGTCTGGTCGAGGAGGCGCGGCGCGAGGTTGCGGCCCTGGTCGGGGCCGACGCGGAAAACGTCGTGTTCACCTCCGGCGGCACCGAGGCGAACGCGCTCGCCCTGACGCCGGGGCTGCAGACCGGCGACAGGTCCGAGCCGCGCGGCCGGCTGCTCGTGTCGGCGATCGAGCACCCCTCCGTGCTCGCCGGCGGGCGCTTTGCCCGCGACCAAGTCGAGGAGCTGCCGGTCACCGCGGAGGGCATCGTCGATCTTGCCGCCCTCGAGGGCCGGCTGGCCGCGCTGCGGACCGAGGGCCGTACGCGGCCGCTGGTCTCGATCATGCACGCCAACAACGAGG
>DASPZC010000041.1:0-24125 GCA_035636455.1 Xanthobacteraceae bacterium | reverse complement strand
CGACATGGTTCCAAGCCGAAGGGCGGCGCGGGGGCGCGGGGCTGACCGGCGCGGCGCGCAGAGCGCCGCGGCTCATGTCTTGCCGGCGGCCGCCCCTTGCGTGGTGCCGGTGGCGGCCGGGCTCGACACGAACAGGATCGAACGGGGCGAGCGCGCCAGCACCGCCGCCGCCACGTCGCCGAAGAACAGCTTCTTGCCCGGGCGGCGGTTGACCCCCATCACGATCAGCGTGTGGCGGCTGGCGCCGGCGTGGCGGAGGATCGCCTGCGCGGGCGCGACGTCGGTGCGCACCGCGGTCCGCATCTCGACGCCGCAGCGGTCCGCCATCTCGACCGCATCGCGCAGAATCGCCTCCTGCTGGCCGCGCGATGGCACCGCGCTGCGAAGCCCCCGCGCGATGCGGCTCGATCTGCCGGCCGCGACGTGCAGCGCGGTAATCGGCGCGTCGATCGCCCGGGCGATGACGATGCCGACCTCGGCCGCTTCGCGCGACACCTGCGTGCCGGTGATCGGGACGAGCACGTGGAGCGGGCTCTTGACCGGGTCTTCCAGGTGCGGGCCGCGGCCGTCGACGATGGCGAGCGGTCCCTCGAATTGCGCCGCGATCCGATTGACCTCGTCGTGGAACTCGGCGCCTTCGGCCGTGTCCGCGATGCCGATGACCAGCAGATCGTAGCCCTTCGTCGCCTCGCTTGCGACGCTCTCCTCGGCGGAGCTTTCCGCCGCCGGCGCGATGATATGGACGTTTGCCAGGTCGCCTGCGCCCGGCGTCTCGCGCGCGCCGGCCTCGACCGCCTGTTTGCTCTCCGCGGCCTTGCCGGGGCGCTCGGCGTCGCGTGGGTCGGCGCCTTGGGTCCGAATGAGCGTCATCGGCATGGCCCTCGAGCCGGCGATCAGGCCGGCGAGCCGCGAAGCGAACCTGCCGTTCGGGCTCTCGTCGACGGCGATCAGCAGGCGCTCCATGTTGCTGACGAAGCCTCTTGCCTCGAACTCCTCGCGCTCGAGACGCCGCTTCTCCTCCGCCCGCAGCGGCAGACGCGCCAGCGCCCAGCGCAGCGTCGGCGGCATCGCCATGGTGGTGACCACCGCCATGGCGACAATCACCGTGTAGAGGTTCTGGGTCAGCATCCCCATGGAGAGGCCGATCGTCGCGACGACGACTTCGGTCGACCCGCGCGCGTTCATCCCGCACGCCAGCGCCAGCGATTCGCGCAAGCTCAGGCCGCCGAGCCGGCCGCCGATGAAGGCGCCGCCGAATTTTCCCAGGCTGGCGATGGCGATCACCGCCAGCATCAGCCAGACCAGCGAGGGATCCTTGAACACCGAAAGATCGGTGCCGAGGCCGGCCAAGCCGAAGAATACCGGCGCAAACAACGCCGTGATCAACCCGCGCAGCTGCGCATCGATGTGGCGGGTGAGGATCGGGGATTCGCCCACCAGGATGCCGGCGACGAACGCCCCCAACACGGTGTGCACGCCGATCAGGTGCGTGATCAGCGCCATCGCGCCCATGATGACGAGGATCATCGTGATGACGGGGACCTCGCTGACGAAATTGTCGTTGGTCCAGCGGATCAGGGTGAAGACGATGCGGCGGCCGATCGTCAGGCTGAGCGCGAGGAACAATGCGGTCCCGAGCACGCTGCGCGCCAGCGTCGTCGCCTCGATGGTGCCCTGCGAAGCGAGCCCGAAGGTGATCGCGATGATGATCCATCCGATCGAGTCGTCGATGACGGCCGCCGCGATGATGATCTGCCCGACGTTGCGGCGCATGAAGTCCATCTCGCGCACGATGATGGCGACGATCTTGACCGAGGAGATCGACAAGGCGGTGCCGAGGAAAAGCGACGTGATCACGCGCTGATCGGGATTTGGCAGCAGGTAGTCGGGCAGGAACTCGCCGACGGTAAATCCGCACACGAACGGCACCGCGATGCCGGCAACCGAGATGCTCGCCGCGGCGCGGCCGATTTTTCGCACCAGGCGCAGATCGGTTTCCATTCCGGTGAGCAGCAGCAGCATGAGGATGCCGAGCTGCCCCACCGCGTCGATCATGCTTCGCTGCTCGCCCTTGAGCGGAAAGACCGCGTGTTGCGCGTCCGGCCAGAGGGCGCCGAAAATCGAGGGGCCGAGCAGAACGCCGGCAATGAGCTGGCCGATGACCGCCGGCTGCCCGATGCGCTGCATCGCCTCGCCGAGCAATCGCCCGACCAGGAGCAGCAGGACGACCTGGGTGATGAAGACGACCTCCGACGCGCCGGAGCCCGTGCTCGTCGGCTCCTGCGCCGCCCATGCCTGCGATGTCGCGATGACGAGCGCGCCGGCGCCGCAGCCGGCAAGGCGTGCCCACGGCATCCACCGCGACGACGAAGCGGCAGGTCGGGTCGGCTTGGGCGCCATGGTGGATGGAGGCTGGTTCGTGGGCCGCAAGACAACGCGGCGGGCGCGGCCGGGTTCCTGCGCCGGGCACGACGAGAACGGCGTTCCCCGCGTCGTCGCCAGCCACGTGATTCCAAAGCGCAATGCAGTTACAGCAGAATTGTCACGGAATTGCCTTCGCCGCGTCGCCGCTGCGAGCGGCTGTACTTTAATTTATTTGCTGTTTGCCGGCGGTGGATTTTCTGGCGGCGCGGCTCGGTTACCCGACGACCATGCGCAGGGCCGACGCGACGGTGAGCACGCCGCCCCAGGCGACGAAGAACCAGCTCAGGAACGACATGCGCGGCGGATCGCTGTCGGCCGCGGCGCGGCGGACCTCGGCGGGTTCACCCTGCGCCATGACGGAGGTTGGCGCGACGCCGTCGTCGCCATTCGCTTCATCGTGCGCGACGACCGGCGCGCGTGCGCCCGCATCGGGTTCGCTCGGGCCGGTCCAGGCGACCGGGACGATGCGCGGATCGGCGACGTCGCCGGCAAGGTGCGAGGCAGTCGGGCGCGGCTTGCGCAGCTCGTCGACCGCGTTGAGGACGAACGATTGCGGGCTGATGAAATCGCGGAAGCGCCGCATCGCCGCGCTTTCCTGACGCGCCTGCGCGACGGGTCCCCGGGCCGGGGGCTCGCCCTGGTCCGCCGCGGGCCGGTGCCGATGGCGCGTCAGCGCGATGCGCGATTTCTTGCGCTGGTCCACCCGCGCCGTGCGCGTTGCGCGCACGCGCGGCGTCGGCTTGATGTTGACGGCCGGCCCGGCATCGGCAGCGTCCGCCTGGACGCGCGGCTCGCAATCCTTCGCGTAGCGGTCATCGCAGGCCTGGGCCGGGACGACCGCGAGGCTCAGCACGCTCAACGCGGCCCCGACCGCGATCATGCGAAGGCGCATTAAGACCCTCCCCCTTGAGGAATCCGGGCTCAATTGGCGTCCCGAACGATGGCCTGAAGTGGGCGGAAGTGGGGAAATCCTGGTGCAATCCAAGCCGGTGGATGTGTTTTACATACCATAGTACCTCCAAGGGCGGAACCAAGAGGCGGGCGCTGCGGTTGGCTTGGCGCAAAAGGCGAGGAGGCTCGGCCAAATGGCATGGTGGCGAGCGGCGATGCTGGGCGTTGCATTCACGGCCGCCACCGCGGGCGCGGCGGCGGCGCAGACGGTCTCCGTCACTCTCGATGCGATCTACGAAACCCCGAGGCCGGTCTATGCGGCCCCGCCGGCGGTCTACGCGACCCCGGAGATCACCTTCGCGATGCCGGCAAGTTACGTGATTGCGGCGCAATCCGCCGCCCCGCCTTCCCATCCCAAGCCGCAGCGCGGGTTCGCAGCATCGTCGCTCTACGGCGAAGTGGTCGGCCGCGGGGCCTATGCGTTTCTCGCCGCGAGCCGGTGCGTCACCGATCTCGGCTACGGCCGGTGGGAAGCGTGCGATTGAGCGGCCCCAATCGCGCCGACGCAAGCAGCGCCGCGGTCCGCGCGGCCCGAGAACGTCCCAAGCAGGAATAGCCCGATGGACGGCATCCAGGCGACATGGTCGCGCATCGGCGAGGTGTTTGCGTGGCTTCCCGCATGGGGCGCGGGGATGGTGGTGCTCGTGCTCACGGTCGCCGTCGCGCTTGTCGCGCACGCCATTCTGTTGCGTCTCGTCCGGGCGGCGCTCGGCCCGCGGCACGTCTTTCTCCAATCGCTGCTGGCGCAGACGCGGGATCCGACCCGGCTCGCGCTGATCATCCTCGCGCTTGCCGCCGCCTTGCCGGCCGCCCGGCTCGACGCGGCCGCCGCTGACGACGTGCGCCACGCCCTGCTGATCGGCTTCATCGTGCTGGTGGGATGGTTCGCCATCATTGCGGTCAACGTCTTCAGCCGGATTTATCTGCTGCGCTTCCATGTCGACGTCGAGGACAACCTGCTCGCGCGCAAGCATCTCACCCAGGTAGGCATCCTCTCGCGCGCAGTCATAATTCTGATCGTGGTTCTCACCGCGGCGTTCGCGCTCACCACCTTCGAGTCGGTTCGCCAGTATGGGGTCAGCCTGTTCGCCTCCGCCGGCGTCGCCGGGCTCGTCGCCGGCCTCGCCGCCCGCCCGGTGCTGAGCAACCTGATCGCCGGCGTGCAGATCGCGATGACCCAGCCGATCCGGCTGGAGGACGCGGTCATCGTCGAAAATGAATATGGATGGATCGAGGAGATCACCTCGACCTATGTGGTGATCCGACTATGGGACTGGCGCCGGATGGTGGTGCCGTTGTCCTATTTCATCGAAAAGCCGTTCCAGAACTGGACCCGCCAGACGGCGTCGCTGATCGGCAGCGTGCTCATCCACGTCGATTACACCGTTCCGGTCGGGCGGGTGCGCGAGAAGCTCAGCGAGATCGTCTCGCAATCCAAGCTGTGGGATTGCCAGGTGGTCAATCTGCAGGTGACCGACGCCAAGGAAGGCACGATCGAGCTGCGCGCCCTGGTGAGCGCGGCGTCCGCGCCGGCCGCGTGGGATCTGCGCTGCGAGGTGCGCGAAAAGCTGATCGCGTTCCTGCAGCAGGAATTCCCGCGGGCGCTGCCCAGGCGGCGCACGGAGGTGACGCTCACCGATGCGGCGCGCGCCGAGCTGCAGCCAGGCCCGCGCGGCGGCATCGCCGAGCTTGCGGCCGAACGCTCGCGTCGGTCCTAGAGCGGGATGACTTTTCTTCGAATCGTCATCCCACTCCAGCTTATTGCTGGAGCATGATCTTTTCCGAAAACCGGTATCCACCCCGGATCAAGTCCGGGGCAGGCTTTTTCGGGATCATGCTCTAAAGATGCGACATCATGTCGTGCGGTTCGCCTCATTGAGGGCACGCCGGTGCTTACGCTAGGCGGCGAACGGGAACAGCACCCATGGAACGCCTGTATTTCATCTGCCCGCAGACCGGCCGCGAGATCGATGTCGGGATCGAGACCGAGCTGCGAACCCTGTTGCGGATCCGCGCGGCGCCGGTCCGCGCGCGCTGCCCCCATTGCGGGGCCGAGCACGTGTGGACCGTGCGCGACGCCCGCCTCGCGAGGGCGGCGTAGGCCGCGCGCTGTCCAAGGCAAGAGCGTACGCGGCGCTCACTCCAGCTCGATGTCGCCGTCGATCTGCAGGGTCAGATCGAGCTTGCCGACCTTCAGCGTCATGCTGGCGGGCAGCTTCTCGCTGCCCGTGAGCCGCCCATCCGCCACGCCGTCGCGCACCGCCTTCTCGATCTCGCGCTGCGAGGTCACTCCGACCTTCTTCAGGAACTTTCGCACGCTGGTGTTGAGCATGTCCTCGTTCATGACGGTTTCCTTTCCGAAGCCGGAGGGTCAGACCTCCGGCCATTGAGGGGAACTTTCCTGTCCGACCGGCGAAACCCGTTGCCGTTCGCACGCGAGATCAGATCTCGAATTCGAGGCCGATCTCCATGACCTGCGCGCTGGGGATCTTGAAATAGGCGCCCGGGCGCTGGGCGTTGTGATGCATGAACGCGAAAATCTCTTCGCGCCAGCGCGCCATGCCCGGCCGGCGGCCGGAAGGAATGATCGTCTCGTGCCCCGTGTAGTAGGTCACCTTCCGCAGGTCGCATCTTGCGATCTGTCCGCGGGCCGCCGCCAGCTCGAGCCCCTTGGGCACGTCCGGCTGCTCCATGAAGCCGAAGAGCAGCTCGACGCGGGTCACCTCCTCGGAGATCGGCGTCACCACGACCCGATCTTCGTCCGCGACGCGCGGCGTTTCCGTGATCGTCACGGCGACCAACAACACCTTCTCGTGCAGGATGCGATTGTGCTTGAGGTTGTGGGTGAGCGCCAAGGGCACGCCCCTGGTCATGCGGCCGAGCACGACCGCCGTCCCGGGAACGCGAAACGGCGGCTCTGCCTTCACCCGTTCGACGACGTCCTTCGCGCGCAGGCGGACCTCTAGGCGGGCCGCGTCCATGATCTCCTCGCCCTTGCGCCAGGTGAGCATCAGGAACGCGATGACGAGGGCGAGCAGCAGCGGGAACCAGCCGCCGTCGAGGAATTTCGTCGAGGTCGAGGCAAAAAACACCAGATCGAGCATGAGCAGGCTGCCGTTCACCGCATAGACGAGGAAGCGGTTGTGCTTCCAGTGCAGCGCGACGAACGTCGCCATCAGCGTCGTGATCGCCATCAGCAATGAGACCGCGATGCCGTAGGCGCCGGCCAGCGCGTCCGACGACCCGAAGCCGATGACGGCCGCAAGGGTGGCGGCCGCCAGCGCCCAGTTCACGAACGGAATGTAGATTTGGCCCCGCTCGTGACCGGCGGTGTGCACGATGGTCATGCGCGGCAGGAAGCCGAGCTGCATGGCCTGTTGCGTCAGCGAGAACGCGCCGGTGACGATCGCCTGCGAGGCGATGATGGTTGCAAGGGTCGCGAGGGCGACGAGCCCGTAGTGCGACCATTCCGGCGCGAGTTGGTAGAACAGATTGTCGAGGGCTGCCGGCTGCGCCAGCAGCAGCCCGCCTTGACCGAAATAGTTGAGGGTGAGCGCCGGCAGCGCCACGCCGAACCAGGCGGCGCGGATCGGAAACCGGCCGAAGTGACCCATGTCGGCGTACAATGCCTCGCCGCCGGTGACGGCGAGAAAGGCCGCGCCGATCACCGTGAAGGCCAGCGGCCCGCCGTGCCACAGATAGGCGATCGCCGGCAGCGGGCTCAACGCGGCGAGCACCGCCGGCGCACGTGCAATGCCGACAAGGCCGAGCAGCCCGATCACCACGAACCATGCCAGCATGATCGGGCCAAATATGCCGCCGATCCAGGACGTGCCCTTGCTCTGGATGGCGAACAGGAACACGAGGATCACGACGGTCAACGGAACGACGGCGTGCTCGAGTTGCGGCGCATAGACCTTGATGCCTTCGATGGCGCTCAGAACGGAGATGGCCGGCGTAATGGCGCCGTCGCCATAAAGCAACGTCGCTCCGAGCAGGCCGACGACGACCATGACGGCGCGCCGCCTGCTCTGCCTGGCGCGGCGCGGACTGATCAACGCGAGGAGGGCGAGGATGCCGCCCTCGCCGTGGTTGTCGGCGCGCATGATCAGCATCGCGTACTTGATGGAAATGACGACGATCAGCGACCAGAGGATCAGCGACACGATGCCGAGCACCGCCTCCGGCGCCGCCGTTCCGTCCGGGCTCGCGGCCTTTGCGGCGACGCTGAGCGTGTAGAGCGGGCTCGTGCCGATGTCGCCGAACACCACGCCCATGCACGCGAGCGCCGCCGGCGCCCAGGCGCGCGCCGTGTCCGCGGGGGGTGCGGTGGCTATCTTTACGGTCGCACTCATGAGGAGCGGTCCGTCGCTCGCCGGCGAATGATATAGCAAGCGCGGCCCCGCGAAAGGGGCAGATCGCGCGGAACTCCGATCGCGCTATCTCGAAAGAAAGGGAATGCCGGAGACTTGAACGCGACGTCTCGCCAGGCCGTCGCGGTCGTCCTCGCCCGCTCGATGGTTTCGCCGATGAGCCGATGCGTTTCCATCGGTTTTCTGCCTCTCACGCTCGTGAGCATCTCCGCCGTTCAAAAAATCTTGGACCCGATGTCCCGACGACCGACTTCACGCGTTGTCGGGTGACGCAAAATAGCAAGTTGAAAAAGCGCCCTGTTTCGCGGTCGCACGCGGATATGCTCAACATCGCCTTTGTCCTGCTTTGTTTCACGGCACCATTAGTTCCATCGCGCCGAACCTCATCGCCGACTTTTGATCAGGAACGCAACCGATCCCCCATCGGTTATTCCGATCGAGGACCGTGTGCTCCTCAGCCGGATCGAGGAGGAGTCGCGATGTCACGTGCAGAGGAATTACGAAAACGTTCGGAGGAAGCCGGCAAGCGCGCAAGCGAGGCCAAGACGGAACAAGAGCGGGCGCTTTTGGAAAAGATCCAAGCCGGCCTCAACGATCTGGCCGAGATCGAGGACAGGCTGGAGCGTATGAGGAGGAGGAAATGAGCCAAGGTTGCAATCAGCGGCGAGAGGACCAGTGGACCTCTCCGCCAATGCGTGACGGAACCAATCGACCGTTCGGGAGTTTGCGCCGGAGTGCTGGAGTCGGTCGCGAGGGGGGTCGTGGGTTCCTACGAAGACTATCGGGACAGGGCGTTGCAGTGCCTGGAGGCCGCCGACAAGGTCTCGGACCCGGGGGAACGGCTTGCCCTGCTTGAAATCGCGCAGTCGTGGATGAAGCTCGCCAAGCACGTCGCCTCGCGGAACGGCGGGTCGACGCCCCCCAGCGAAAAAGAATAGGGCGGCAGCAAAACGGTTGCGGGTCGCGCGCGCGGCCTCGGCGCGCTTCACCTCTCCCCTTGCGGGAGAGGTCGACAATCCGCGAGCGGGCTCGCGGATTGTCGGGTGAGGGGTCAAAGGCGCAAAGCGGTGAGGGTGAACGAGCCCTCATCCGGCTCGGCTTCGCTATCGCTCGCCTCTGCCACCTTCTCCCGCAACGGGAGAAGGGACGCGGCGTCGCCGTCGCGCGTCACATCCCGACGTCATCAAACGGATTTCGTATCATCCCCGCCAGTAGCGATCCTCCCAGCTGCGCGAGAGGCGCATGGCGGTGAGGATCAGCCCGGCCATCGAATAGGTCTGGGGGAAATTGCCCCACAGCACGCCGGTCTGCGGATCGACGTCCTCCGACAGCAGGCCGTAGCGGTTGCGGTGGCGCAGCGCGTCGAGGAACAGGTCGCGCGCCTCCTCGCGGCGGCCGAGCGACCACCAGGCATCGATCAGCCAGAACCGGCAGATGAGAAACGCGGTCACCGGCAGGCCGAAATCGTCGGCGCTGGAGTAGCGCATGACGTGCTTCTCGCGCAGCAGCTCGCGCTCCATGGCCTTGACCGTGCTCACGAAGCGCGGATCGTCCGGCTCCACCACGCCGAGCTCGGGCAGCAGCAGCACGCTGGCGTCGAGATCGTCCGCCCCGAACGCGGCGGTGAAGGCGCCGCGCTCCTGATGCCAGGCCCGGCTCACCAGCGTTTCGTGGATCGGCTCCGCCACCGCGGTCCAGTAATTGGCGCGGTCGGTGAAGTTGAGATTGTGGGCGATCGCCGCCAGGCGATGGCAGCCGGCCCAGCACATGGCGGCCGAATGGGTGTGGACGCGGCGGCGGCCGCGATATTCCCAGATGCCGGCATCGGGCTCGAGCGCGAGGTGCGCGGCCTTGTGGCCGAGCGTCTCCAGCAAACGGAACAGCGACTCGTCGCCGGGCCGCGGCAGGCGGCGGTCGAAGAACATCGGCATGGCGGCGAGGATGATGCTGCCATAGGTGTCGTGCTGCGCCTGGGCGGCGGCCGCATTGCCGATGCGTACCGGTCCGTCGCCGCGATAGCCGACGAGATTGGGAGCCAGGCACTCGTCCATCGGGTCGGTCGGCACCACGCTGTAGACCGGGCGCAGCATCTCCTCGGTATTGGCGGCGATGCCGAGGATGAAGGAGATGAAGTCCTCCATGATCTGGGTGGCGCCGATGCGGTTGAGCGCCTTCACCACGAAATAGGCGTCGCGCAGCCAGCAGAACCGGTAGTCCCAGGTGCGGTTCGAGCCGGGCGCCTCGGGAATCGAGGTGGTGTGCGCCGCCACGATGCCGCCGGTCTCCTCGAAATTGCTCAGGCTCAGGGTGATGGCCGCGCGGATGATCGCATCCTGCCAGTCGTAGGAGATCGACAGACCGCGCACCCAATCCATCCAGTAGTCGCGCGTGCGGTCGGCGAAGTCCCGGCAGGTCGCGACCAGATCCCCCTGGAACTGCTCGTCGGGGCCGAACACGAGATGGAGCGGCCGATTGAGAACGAACGGCGCCTCGCGCTCGATGTAGGAGAGCGGGGCGTCGGTGGTCAGCCGGATGACGGTCCGCCCGTCGTGATAGCGGATGTGGTTGCTGCCGATCGAGTAGTGCTCGTTCGCCCGGCCGTAGTCGTGCGTGGGGCGAAACCGGATGGTGATGCGCGGCAGGCCGGCGACCGGCTCGATGATCCGCACCAGCTGCGGCGGCCGAAAAACGCGGCCGAACTGGCGATAGCGCGGGGCGAAATCCGTGATGCGCACGACGCCGCCGTGGCGGTCGGTGAGCACGGTCGACACGATGGCCGTGTTGCGCAGGTACTCCGACTGGTACTCGGCCATCTGGTCGAGGACCACGTCGGCGAAGCCCTTTTCCTCGTCGCCCGACAGCAGCCGGCAGAAGATCGGATCGCCGTCGAAGCGGGGAAAGCACCACCACACGAGGCGCGCGGTCGGGTCGACCAGGGCCGCCGTCCGCCCGTTGCCGATGACGGCGAGGTCAAGTCCGTGATCGGTCATGGTTCGGCGGTTCCGCGCGCTTGCGACAGGCGCTCCAGCCATTGGCGCACGTCGCCCGGCGCGGCAAAGCAATGGCTCGTGCCGGGCACCACGCGTCCGACCGAGAAGCCGAGACCGTCGAACGCCGGCAGCACGGCGAACGCGGATTCGTCGGTCGTGTCGTCGCCGATGAAGATGGGACGCCGGCCGGCGAACGGCGCATCCTGCATCAGCGCCCGGATGGCCGCTCCCTTGTTGAACCCGGTGGACTTGATTTCCAGCACCGCCTTGCCGGGCAGCACCTCGAGCGAATCCTCCGGCCATTCGGCCTGGATCGCCGCGACGGCGGTCTTCACCGCGCCCTCCTGCTCCGGTGCGAGCCGATAGTGCATGGCGAACGCATAGCCTTTGTCCTCGACCAGAACGCCCGGCGTACCCTGCGCCACGGCCGCAAGCTGGCGCCTGAGCTTGCGGTCGAGCGGGGCGGCGCGTGGCGCTGACCCGTCGCCATCGGCGCGAGGGCGCAATTCCGCCCCATGGCCGCCGACCGCCGGCAGCCGCAAAGGCGCGAACAGGCGATCGATATCGCCGAGCGAACGGCCGCTGACAAGCGCCAAGGCGCCGCCGGTGTCGCGCGAGAGGCGCGCCAGCGTCTGGCGCAGCGTCGCCGGCACGTAGACCTCGCCCGGGGTCGGGGCGATGTCGAGGATCGTCCCGTCGATGTCGAGCAGGACGGCAAGCTCGCGCAGGTTCATCGCAGGCAAGGGGACATCGACCATGTCTGGAACTCGGTGCGGCGGCCGCAGAATCGGCGGGCGGAACCTACGACGATGACCGCGACACGAGTAGGGCAAATTGCGGTGATTGCCGGCCGCGTGTCGTCTTGCGCCTATCGGCGCGGGGGGTCGACGCCGCTGCAGTTCGCCCAGTGAAGGAACGTGTCGTGCGACAGCACCACGACGGGCTCGCGGCCGCGCTCGCCGGGGTCGTCGAACCGCCCGGCCAATAGCTTGTTGCGAAAGGCATATTCGAGCGTCGGCCGGCAGGCGGCGGCCTGGACGAGGTCGACGCCGGGCGCCGAGATCGCCGCGCCGAGGCAGTCGGCGAGCACTCTGTGTGTGGCGATGCATCGCACCGCGCGATCGTCAATCCTGGCATGCAACACGTAGTCATCGCCCTCGCGGGCCGGCCGTTCGAAGGTGATGCGCGATATCGCCGGGTTTGCCATTGAGGTGAACCGGGTGCGCCGACAGGTCCGAAGGAAGACAACGTGCCAGCGGGTATTTCGTTGCCGGTCAACCCCGGGCCGCGCGCCGGAGGACGGACGCTAGTCCACGAAGGCGAGGGGGCGGGCCACGTCCTCCAGCGGCCGCCGTTCGGCCGCCACGCCGAAGGCGAGCTCGATCGCCCCGGCGGCGATCATCAGCAGGGCGCCGAGCAGGTAGCCGGCGAACACGCTGGCGCGCGAGCCGGTGTCGATCAGCATGCCGAACAGCACCGGGCCGACGATGCCGCCGACCCCGGTGCCGACCGCAAAGAAGAACGCGATCGCCAACGCCCGGATCTCGAGCGGGAAGCTTTCGCTCACGGTGAGATAGGCGGAGCTCGCCGCCGCCGAGGCGAAGAAGAAGATCACCATCCAGGCAATCGTCTGAGTGACGGCGGTGGCGGCGCCGATCATGAACAGATAGCCGCTGCCGGCGAGCAGCAGCCCGGAGATCGCATAGGTGAACGCGATCATCGGCTTGCGCCCGATCGTGTCGAACAGGGGGCCGAGCAGCGCGGGGCCGAGGAAGTTGCCGGCCGCGAAGGGCAGAAGGTACCAGCCGACGTGGCCGGCCGGGATGCCGAAGAAATCGGTGAGGATGAGCGCATAGGTGAAGAAGATCGCGTTATAGAAGAAGGCCTGGGCGGCCATCAGGCTCAGGCCGACCAGCGCGCGCCGGCGGTGCACGCGAAACAGCGTGCGGATCACTTCGGCAAGCGGCGTGAAACGACGGCTGCGCAGCCGCACGCGCGCCAGGGCAGCGGGCGCAATCGGGTGGCCGCGGCGGTGCAGGGCGTCCTCGATGCCGCGCACGATCGCCTCCGCCTCGGCGGCGCGGCCGTGCGTCATCAGCCAGCGCGGGCTCTCCGGAATCCACAGGCGCATGAAGAAGACGACCAGCGCCACGCCGGCTCCGGTCAGGAACGCGACGCGCCAGCCGATCTCCGGATCGATGATTGCGGGGTCGAGCAGCACGAGCGAGCCGCCCGCGCCGAGCGCCGCGCCGATCCAGAAGCTGCCGTTGATGAGAAGATCGACTCGACCGCGGAATCGCGCCGGGGTCAGCTCCTGGATGGCCGAATTGATCGCCGTATACTCGCCGCCGATGCCGGCGCCGGTGAGAAATCGGAATAGGGCGAAGCTCCACAGGTCCCACGCGCAGGCGGTCGCCGCGGTGGCGGTGAGATAAACCGTCAAGGTGACGAAGAACAGCTTCTTGCGCCCCAGCCGGTCGGTCAGCCAGCCGAAGAACATGGCGCCGAGAACCGCCCCGGCGAGATAGGCGCCCGCCGCAAGCCCGACTTCGGTATTGGTGAAACGCAGGACCGGGCTCGCCTTGAGCGCGCCGGCCAGCGCGCCGGTGAGCGTCACCTCGAGGCCGTCGAAGATCCACGTGATGCCGAGCGCCGCCACGACCAGCGTGTGGAAGCGTCCCCAGGGGAGACGATCCAGGCGCCCCGGGATATCGGTCTCGACCAGCGCCTGGGCGGATGGAACGCCCTCGCGGATGTCCGGCGCGTGCGCCACGGCCATGACGGCTCCGGCTGATTTGGACGGCCGCGTTCAGGCGTCCGCCATGCGGGCGATGACCAGCGACAGCGCCGCGGCCGCGGCCATGACGATGACGAGCACCCCCAACCAGGCGCGAAGCCCCGACGGCTCGGGGCTCGATCCGCTCGACGATGCGAGGGCGGCCCCGCCGGCATCGCCGCTCGCTTCATCCGGCGGGCCCGCTCGGCTCGCCGATCGATCGCGCTCGCCGGGGGCGTCGGGGCCGGCTTGGCCCGGGGCCTTGCGATGCGCCTGCGATGCCGGCGGCGCGGGCGGGTTGTGCGGCGCCCGCTCGCCCGTGTCGATGCGCCGCTTGGGTTGCGTCGGCCGCGGAACGGCGTGGCGCTCAATATCGTAGTTGCGCGGCTCGGCGTTGCGCGGACTTTGCGCGCCCTCGCACCGAGTGCCGTCGTCGCACGGAGCGCGAACGTCGCGCGCCGATGCCGGCAGTGCGGCGACGAGGAGCACGGCGAGCAGAATTGCGAATCGCATTTGTCAGGTACCCGACGCCGATACGAATCGGCACGACAATCGATTGAGCCGCGCGCGACGGGCATTTCTCGGCTCTTTGCCGCGCCGGCGCATCGCCAACGCCCGATTTGCCGCGCGGGTTCCCCAACGGGTGATACTTTACCGCCGGCGACCGGAACCATTGCGGCCCTGAAACGTTGGCGGGCGCGAGGGATCCGGAGACGCTCCATGAGCCTCATCGTCATATCGAACCGCGTGGCGCGCCCCAGGGGGGATGAGCCGATCAACGGGGGCTTGGCGGCGGCGCTGCTGCCGGCGGTGACGACGTCGGGCGCGATCTGGGTCGGCTCGAGCGGCCGGCTCATGGAGGGCGAGGAAAAGCGGGAGCCATTTGCGGAAATCGAGGCGCTGGGCGCCGGCGCGCTCGCCACCGTCGACCTTCCGGCGGCGCAGTATCGCGGGTTTTATCAGGGATTCGCCAATTCGGCGCTGTGGCCGGTGCTGCACTCGCGTACCGACCTCATTCGCACCAGCGTCGACGATTATACCTCCTATTGCGCGATCAACGCGCAGATGGCCCGCGCGGTGCTGCGCTTTGCCAAGCCGGACGCGATGTTCTGGGTGCACGATTATCACTTCATGACGCTTGCGGCCGAGCTTCGCCGGCTCGGCATCCGCCAGCCGATCGGGTTTTTCCTGCATACGCCGCTGCCCAACCGCAACCTGATGCAAAGTCTGCCGCACCATCGCGACCTGGTGCGGGCCATGCTGTCCTACGACCTGATCGGATTCCAGACCGACGAGGACCGCGCAAACTTCGCCGATTATCTGACGAACGAATTGGACCTTCCGGTCGTCGACGATTCGGTTGCAAGCGAGGCGGGTACGACCCGGCTGGCCACCTTCCCCATCGGCATCGATGCAAAGCTGTTTGCCGAGCGGGCGGCGCGGTCGGTCAACCGGGCGGAAGTCGCGCGCCTGCGCGTGAGCCTGCTCGGCGCGCGCCTGGTGATCGGCGTCGATCGGGTGGACTACTCGAAGGGGCTCGACAACCGGTTCCGTGCCTTCGACCTGATGCTGCAGAACGACCCCGCGCTCAAGCGCACGGTGCGGCTGCTGCAGATCGCGGTGCCGTCGCGCTGCCAGATCGACGCCTACAAGCAGCTGCAGAGCGAGCTTGCCTCGCTGGTGGGCGAGATCAACGGCCGTCATGCCGAGGTCGACTGGACTCCGATCCGCTACCTCAACCGCGGCTTCGGCCAGGTGACGCTCGCCGGCTTCTACCGCGTGGCGCGGGTCGGCTTGGTGACGCCGCTGCACGACGGCATGAACCTCGTCGCCAAGGAATACGTGGCGGCGCAGGATCCGGCGGATCCGGGCGTCCTGGTGCTCTCGCAATTCGCCGGCGCGGCAAAGCAGCTCGATGCGGCGCTGCTGGTCAACCCGCACGACATCGATGCGCTCGCCCGGGCGATCCAGACCGCGCTCGCCATGCCGCTCGAGGAACGGCGCAGACGCTGGACCAGGATGATGGCGGTGGTCGAAGGGGCGTCGCTGTCGGACTGGTTCTCGAGCTACGTGGCGGCGCTCGAGGGGCGCCGCGGCGCGAGCCGTGCCTTCGAGCGCTCCAACGTCGCCCGGCCGACGTTTCGCGGCCTGCGCCCGGAATACGCCGCCTCGCCGGTCTATTGAGCGAGTGGCGAATAGCGAATAGCAAGCCCATCATCCGCATAGCGACGGATTCGCCCTCTTCTATTCGCTACTCGCTATTTCGCTATTCGCCCGCTTCTGCTCGCTATTCGCTACTTCCACCGCCTCCCATACATTTGCCGCAAGTGCCGTGTTTCACGAGGGGAGGGGCGTCACTTGTCGCGGGCACGCATGCGGGTTGTTCGGTCATTGGGCGGCGCGGCCGTCCTCCTTGCCCTAGGCTTCGGTCAGGCCGTCGCGCAACCGGCAGAGGCGCCGGCCGCTCCGGCGCTCCCGTCCGCGGCGGGCGATGCTCCGCGGATCGAGTGGGAGGTCAAGAACCGGTTCCGTCTGTTGCGCAGCGAGCGCGATTTCCAGCGCCACGTCGCCGCCTATCGCAGCGACGGCGTGCTCGCGGCCGAGCACCGTCTGGCGAACGACACCGGCGGACGCGGCTGGGCGCGCACCATGGTGGGCAGCCTGTGCGTCGATGCGGCCGGCAACCTGACCGAGACCTGCGTTCGCGACGGCGTGCCGGAGAACTACCTGGCGCCGGATGATCATCGGGTGGGCGCGATGCTGGCCGATGCGCCGGCCGGCGCCACCTGCGCCTGGAGTTTCGAGGACGGCGTGGGGCCGCCGCAGCAGGTGACGGTTCCCTGCGAGGAGGAGGTGACCCTGCGGGTCCGCTACGGGCGCCCCACCCTCGCCAACGTCGAGATTGCCCGCGCCGACGGCGCCAGCGACCGCGCCACGGCGGAAATCCTGGTGCGTGACCTGCTGATCGCCGGGCTTGGCGACTCCGTCGCGTCGGGCGACGGCAATCCGGACCGGGCGATCGCGCTGTCCGACGAGGGTTTCTGCTTCCGCCGCTTTCTCGGCGGGGCGCGCAGCGAATATTTCCGCCCCGGGCGGTCCGGCTATCGCGGCGCCAAGGCGTGCGGCAGCGGCATCGAGGCGGTGAAGCTCGACGCCGACTGGACGCGCCACGGCGCCCGCTGGCTCAGCCCGACCTGCCACCGCTCGCTCTACGGCTATCAGATGCGCACCGCGCTCGCGCTCGCGGTCGAGAATGCGCACAGCGCCGTCACGTTCATCCCGCTCGGCTGCACCGGTGCGACCATCGAGGGCGGCCTGTTCGACCGGCAGCGCGCGCGCGAGACCGCCTGCGAGGGCACCGCGCGCGGGACCTGTCCGACCGCGGTTCCCAGCCAGCTGGCGCAGCTGCGCGATGCGCTGGCGCTCGCGCATCGGCGCCGCGCCGACCGCAATCTCGACCTCGTCCTGCTGACGATCGGCGCCAACGACGTCGGCTTCTCCGAGCTGGTCGCCGACGTGATCGTCCAGTCGGCGACCGAGCGGACCTTGTTCAAGCGGGGCGGGATGATCGGCGCGGTGGGCGAGGCGGACCAGGCGTTGCGCGCGAACCTGCCGGCGAATTTCGACCGCCTGCGCTCGGCCCTCAAAGGCTTCGTCGGCGGCAACCTCGCCCGTGTCGTGTTCGTGTCCTACGCCAATCCGGCGCTGCAGGCGGGCGGCGCCCCCTGCGCGGGTGGGCTCGACGGGTTCGATGTCCATCCGGCCTTCAGGGTCGATGCCGAGCGGCTGCGCCAGGTGGCCGACTTCGTCGGCGAGCGATTCCTGCCGGCCATCCGGGCGCTCGCCGTCTGCGAGGCCGGCGCGTGCCAAAATCCATCGACCGATCGCATGACCTTCGTCGACGCCCATCAGCGGCTGTTCGCCGACCATGGATTTTGCGCGCGCGCCGCCACCGACCCGGCGTTCGACCTCGACTGCTTCTCGGCGACCGGCGAAAGTTTTCGCAAGGACCCGGTCGAGGGATCGGTGCGTCCGCTCGCGTGCGAGCGCGGCGTCGCCGAGTTCCGGCCCTATGCGCCGCGGGCGCGCTGGATCAGGACCGCGAACGACAGCTATTTCACCGCCATGACCTATCCGGAGGGCCTGCCGGCCTCCCTGCAGCCCAACGACATCCACGATGCGACCTGGGGCGTGACCAGCGCGGTCTATGGCGGGGCCGTCCATCCGACCGCCGAGGGCCATGCCGCCATGGCGGACGCTGCGCTCCCGGCGGCGCGAGAGATGCTCGGGCTCGCAGCGCCGACGCAGTGAGCACGGCACTTGGCGCGTTTGCGTGAATATTCAGAGAATTCGACCGCCCTCGGCACTGCACTTGCACTGTTGAGATTCGCCGCTGAAAGCCATTGACCTGTACGCCTCTTTGACGTACGTCTCGGTCGAAAGCTTCGCCATGCCCCGCGCCGCCCAACGCCCCGATCGGATCAGCCTTCGCCTCGGCCGCGACGCCAAGCGCAAGCTGGAACGCGCCGCTGCCTACTCCGACAAGACGCTGACCGACTTTGTCATCGACGTGGCCTTGCGCAGCGCCGACGCGATCGTACGCAAGAACGAGGTCATCACTCTCACGCGGGCGGAGTGGGATCGGTTTCAGGAGCTGCTGCTCAATCCTCCGGAACCGAACAAGCGTCTTAAACAGGCATTTGCGGAGCACGCGCGAGTCGTGCGGCGGTGAGGCTGTCGGACAGGTCCGTTCGCATTGAACCGCTGAGCTCGGGTCATGACCGGGCCGCATTCAGTTGCGGAAACGAGAGTCTCGATCGTTACCTCCGAACGCAGGCTTTGCAAGACACGCGGCGTGGCGTCGCCCGCGTCTTCGTCGCCGTTATGCCCGAAGAACCAAAGCGCATCGCCGGCTTTTTCACCCTCAGTGCCGCGTGGGTGGTCGCTTCCGATCTCCCGCCCGAAGTGGGGAAACGCCTGCCCCGTCATCCAATCCCCGCCGCCCTGGTCGGGCGGTTGGCAGTTGACGCCGGTTTCGCCCGACGTGGTCTTGGCAGCATCCTGCTCGCCGACGCCGTGAAGAAGACGATAGCGGCGGCCGAAACGGTCGCCATGACGGTCGTGATCGTCGATCCGATCGACGATGCAGCGCGGGCCTTTTACGGCGCCTTGGGATTTCGCAGCTTGCAAGGGCCGCAGCAGCGTATGTTCCTGACGCTGCCCCGCGGACACCCCGGTTAAGCAAGCACGTCGGCGACCTCCCTGAAGTTGGCGACGAAGCTGCGCCGGGCGCGAATACTTGGCGCTTTCGGAATCAACGCCGGCGGCGCACATGCCCTTCGAGGTGAACTGCTTCACGCTCGCGCCGTTTGCCGTCGGCACTGCGTAAGCTCGCTCACATTCGCGCCGCGCGGTGTCGCCGATACTCCTTGCCAGCCGAGCGGACGTCCATTCCCGCGCCGGCGGATGGAGAAAAACATGTTGCGCGAACAGATGATCAACTTCCTTCAGACGGCGGTCGTCTTTCTGCTGCTGACCAATGCGGCGAGCATCATCGCGGCAGTCTACGCCATCCGCATCGCCAAGGCCTTTGCTCCTGGCGGAGACGGGCCGCGCAACGCCGCCGAGCGCAAGATCGACGCGCTGGTGCGCCAGGCCGCGTGACACTGGGCGCAGGCAGGGCTTCGCCGCTCGCGCGTCAGCGCATGAGCCGGTGAAAGGCACGAATTAAACACGAACCCCGGCCGAAGCCGGGGTTCGAAGGGTTCGCACAAATCCTCAACGCTGCGGATTTTGGCCTCCGCCGCCGTGCTGGCCGCCTTGGCCCGGCTTTTGGGTCTGCTGTTGTCCCGGCTTCTGGGTCCCCTGCTGACCACCCTGCTGCTGCCCACCCTGACCGGGCTGCTGCGTCTGTTGGCCCGGCTTCTGGCCAGGGTTCTGCGGATTGTTCATGAGAGTGCTCCTCTTTCCCGCCTCGTGCGCCGGACCAACGCCCAAGCCAATGCGCGGTTCCCGACACAGCAGGCCACCGGCGCAATCGCCGACGGGAAAAAGCGTGGAAATGCGGCGGCTTGGGAGCGCCAGTTCCATAATCATGCGAGGCGCTGCAGGGTGGGTTTCGCCCCACGCTCAACGAACCGACGGGACCGTCCGTCACCGTGGTTTCGCGCGCCAGACGATCGGCGGCACCAGAACGAGCGCATAGGCCCACAAACCCCATCGCCAGCAGCGAGCATGCGATCAGGGTGATGAGCGACCAGCGGCGCTCCTGCTCGCCCGGCGCCGGCTCGACATCCGAGGTCATCGCCATCATGCGCAGCGCGATCATGCCGATGAGGGCGGTGTTGCCGGCATAAAGCCACACCGCCGGCGCGAACTGGGCGAAGCGGCCGAGCACCATGGTCGAGAACGGGACGCAGGTGATCAACAGCATGTGGGCGACCCACCACGACGCATAATCGATCCCGACCGTTTCGCTGCGCGCGCGCACCTTGACGCTGGAGAGCCAGCGCAGGCCGAGCACGACAAAGCTCAAGGCATAAGGAAGGAACTTGCCCCACAGCCCGAGGATGGCGCGCAGGAGATCGTCGCCGTCGCGCGGGGTGAAATCGTCGGGCAGGCGAATGTCGAGCACGAGGAGCGTCATGGCGACGGCATAAATCCCGTCGCTCAGCGCATCGAGACGAGAACGCGGGTACATGCTTTCCCCTGATCCTTCGTGCTATCACGGCCAGGATGGCGCGTCCGCCGGGACGCCGCAACCGCGCAGGCCTGCGCTCGGGCATTCGATCAGGGGAAGCGAGATGAAGCGACTTGTGCTTGCTATTGCCGCGCTGCTGAGCGCCGCCGGCGCCGCGCCGGCGCAACAGCCGCCGCTCAAGACCGGGGTCGACGCGACCTTCGCGCCGCACGCCATGCCGAAGCTTTCGGGCGGCATCGAGGGCTTCAACGTCGATCTCGCCAACGAGATCGCCCGGCGCCTCCGCCGCGGCATCGAGATCGACGCGACGCAGTTTTCCGGGCTGCTGCCTGGCCTGCAGGCGGGCAGCTACGACTTCATCGCGGCCCCCACCACGGTGACCAAGGAGCGCGCCGAGAATCTGCTGTTCACCGAAGGCTATCTGAACACCGACTTCCAGTTCGTGGTGAAGAAGGACACGCCCGACATCAAGGCGCTGGAAGAGCTCAAGGGCAAGGTCGTCGCGGTCAACAAGGGCGCGGTCTACGATTCCTGGGCGCGCGACCTTGCCGAGAAGATCGGCTGGACGGTCGAGTCGTTCGGCACCAACACCGACGCCGTGCAGGCGGTGATCTCCGGCCGTGCCTATGCCAACGTCGCCGGCAACACGGTGTCGGCCTGGGCGGCGAAGAACAATCCGGCGATCAAGCTGTCCTACCTGCACAGCACCGGCCTCGTGTGGGCGGCGCCGGTGCGCAAGGACAACGCGGCGCTGCGCGACAAGCTCGAGATTGCCATCGAGTGCATGAAGAAGGACGGCACCATGGCGAAGATGCACGAGAAATGGTTCGGCGTTCCCCCGCTCGCCGGATCGCCCGCCGTCACCATTTATCCGGGCTCGGGCGTCCCCGGCATGCCCGGCTACGATCCCACGCCGCACGAGTTGACTTGCTCGTGACCTGCAAGCGAATAGTGAATAGCGAATAGCGAATAGTCAATCGGGCGTAACTATTCGCTACTCGCTATTCGCTATTCGCTCTTCCCGATGCAAGGAACTCGACCCATATGAAACCCACACTCCGCAGCACGCATCTTCCCGACCTCGGCGAGCGGCTGCAGGGCAAGGTGCGGGACGTTTACCTGCAGCCGCGCCGCGTGGTGCTGATCTCGACCGACCGCCATTCCTCGTTCGACCGCATCATCGCCTACGTCCCCGGCAAGGGCGAAGTGCTCAACCGGCTGAGCGCGTTCTGGTTCGAGCAGACGCGCGATATCATTGCCAATCACGTCCTCGCGGTGCCGGACCCGAACGTCACGCTCGCCAAGCGCTGCACGCCGCTGGCGATCGAGGCGGTGATGCGCGGATACCTGTCGGGCGTGACCGGCACCTCGCTGTGGACGCGCTACGAGAAGGGCGAACGCAATTTCGGCTCGTTCCGGCTGCCCGACGGCATGCGCAAGAACGCTAGACTGCGCGAGCCGGTGTTCACGCCATCGACCAAGGAGGAGGTGCACGACCGCAACGTCACGCCGAAGGAAATCGTCGAGATGGGGCTGCTGTCCGCAGATTTGCTGGAGCGCGTGGAGGAGGCTTCGCGACGGTTGTTCGCGCGCGGCCAGGAGCTGGCGCTCGAGCGCGGGCTCATCCTGGTCGACACCAAATACGAGTTCGGCCTCGATGCGGAGGGCGCGCTGACCCTGATCGACGAGGTGCACACGCCGGATTCATCGCGCTACTGGCAGGCGGGCTCGTACGAGGAACGCGTGTCGAAGGGGCTGGAGCCGGATTATTTCGACAAGGAGTTCCTGCGGCTGTGGTTCATCGAGCATTGCGACCCGTACAAGGACGCGACGCTCCCCGAGGCGCCGGGCGACCTGGTGGAGGAGCTGGCGCGGCGCTACGCCGCGATCTTCCGTCAGTTGAGCGGCGAGACGGTGAGCGGGTTCGCAGGCGACATCGAGGAGCGTATCAGGAGGAACCTGGCGGCGCAGGTGCGCCGGGCGTCGTAGCGATGGCCTCGCCGATCCTCAACGTGCGCGCGCTGTGGAAATCGTTCGGCAGCCACGCGGTGCTGCGCGGGATCGACCTCGCGGTCACGCCGCAGGAGCTGGTCTTCATCATCGGGCCGTCCGGTTCGGGCAAGAGCACGTTCCTGCGCTGCCTCAACCGGCTCGAGGAGCCGAGCAGCGGGTCGATCGTGGTCGACGGCGTCGACATGATGGCGCCGGCCACCAACCTCAACGCCATGCGCCGGCGCATCGGCATGGTGTTCCAGTCGTTCAACCTCTATCCGCACATGACCGCGCTCGGGAACGTCACCTTGGCGCTGCGCAAGGTGCTCAGGATGGACCCGGGCGCGGCCGAGGCGGCCGGGCTCGCGGCGCTCGCGCGCGTCGGCCTGAAGGACAAGGCGCGCGCCTATCCGGCGGAGCTGTCGGGCGGCCAGCAGCAGCGCGTGGCGATCGCCCGCGCCATCGCGCTCGAGCCGAAGATCATGCTGTTCGACGAGCCGACCTCGGCGCTCGATCCCGAGCTGCGCGGCTCGGTGCTGGCGGTGATGCGCGACCTGCGCGCCTCCGGCATGACCATGGTGGTGGTCAGTCACGAGATGCGCTTTGCCCGCGAGGCCGCCGATCGCGTCGTGTTCATGGAGGAGGGGGCGATCGTGGAGCAGGGCGTGCCGGCGCGTATTTTCGGCCCCGACGCGAGCACGCGCACGCGCGCCTTCGTCGCCGAGATCGGACGCTAATCCCTCCCCGGAACGGGGAGGGGTGGCCGCCGAAGGCGGCCGGGTGGGGTCGACCTGCGCCAACCTCCGAGGTCTGCGCGGCCCCCACCCTTACCCTCCCCCGCAAGCGGGGGAGGGATTCGCGCAGGTTGGCAAGCTCATCCTTCCCCCGTTCGGGGGAGGGATTAAACCGGACGCGCCATGGACCGCACCTCGCTGTTCATCGAAAGCTTCGTCAAGCCCGAGCTGATCGCCCGCTACACGCCGGCCATGCTCAAGGCGATGGTGGTGACGATCGAGATCGCGGCGCTGGTGGTGGTTGCCGGCCTCGCGCTCGGCCTGCTGCTCGCCGTGCTGCGCAGCTTGCGCTTCCGCGCGGTCAACGCGCTGATCGTCGTCTATGTGGACGTGCTGCGCGCGCTGCCGCCGCTGGTGCTGGTGCTGCTGGTCTATTTCGGCCTGCCCAATGTCGGGCTCAACCTGCCGAGCCTCGCGGTGCTGTGGCTCGTGCTCAGCCTCGTGCTCGGCGCCTTTGCCGAGGAGATCTTCTGGGCCGGCATCCTCTCGGTGCGCAAGGGTCAGTGGGAGGCGGCGCGCTCGACCGGCCTCGGCTTCGCGCAGACGCTGCTTTATGTCGTGCTGCCGCAGGCGATCCGGCTGACCGTGCCGCCGCTCACCAACCGCACCATCGCGATCACCAAGAACACCGCGCTCGGCAGCGTCATCGGCGTGCCGGAAATCCTCAACGTCGCCACCACGACCCAGAGCTTCATCGGCAACGCGACGCCGCTCACCATGGGGGCGGTCGCCTACGTGCTGCTGTTCATTCCGGTCGTTCTCCTCGGGCGCTGGCTCGAGACGCGGTTCGCCTGGAGGCGCGCCTGATGCACGCCGTGCTCGAGCAGTTCTTCAACCTCGACATCATGGCGCGCGCGCTGCCCTTGGTGCTGCAGGGGCTGCGCATGACCTTGATCGTGTGCGCGGTGGTGATCCCGCTCGGGCTCCTCGGCGGCCTGCTGGTGGCGCTCGCCATGCGCGCGCGCGCACGCGCGGTGCGCGCGGTCGTCGCCGGCCTGATCGACTTCTTCCGCGCGGTGCCGCCGCTGGTGCTCCTGATGTTCATCCATGCCGGGCTGCCGTTCGCGGGCTTGCGGCCAACGTCCTTCATGTCGGTGTGCATCGCCTTCCTGCTCAACAACTCGG
>DASPZC010000040.1:0-1745 GCA_035636455.1 Xanthobacteraceae bacterium | reverse complement strand
CGTCGCCTCGCAGCTCTTGTCGTTCGACACCTTCACGCTCCACAATATCGAGTTCGTGTTCTTCGAGATTTCGGCCACCAGGCTCGCCTTGAAGAACACGTTCCTGCTCGGCGTGTCCGCCGCCACGCTCGGCACCATCCTGGCGCTGGTGATCGCCTATGTGACCACCCGCAAGGCAGTTGCCGGCTATCGTGCGCTGGAGTTCCTCGCCACCGCGCCCGTCGCCATTCCGGGGATCGTGCTCGGCGTCGGGCTGTTCCTGAGCTACACGCGGCCGCCGTTTATCCTCTACGGCACGCTGTGGATCCTGCTGATCGCCTTCGTGACCATCAGCCTGCCGGCCGCCTATCAGCAGCTGCAGGCGGCGTTCCGCACCGTGCATCCGGAACTCGAGGACGCGAGCCGCATCCTCGGCGCGACCCGCCTCAAGGCGCTGCGCCAGATCACCGCGCCGCTGCTGCGTACCGGCGTGATCGCCACTTGGTGCTTCATCTTCGTCGGCGTGATCCGCGAACTGTCGGCCGCCGTGATGCTGTTCACCTCGGAGACCAAGGTGGTGTCGGTGCTGATCTTCGACCTCAACGAAAGCGGCGACCTCGGCGCCATCGCGGTGCTCGGCATCATGATGCTGGCGATCACCTTCGCGGTGGTGATCCTGGTGAACCGCGTGCCCGGCTTCGGCGGCGGCATCCGCCTGCGCAACTGAGGCGGTCATGAGCGCTCCGCTCCCCGCCCAGGCCGTCGCCGAGGACATCGCCGCGCGCATCGCGGCGGTCGATGCGGCGCGCCTGCCGCCGGCCGTGCGGCGCAAATGCGAGGATCTGCTGATCGACGTGATCGGCCTGTGCGTCACCGCCCGGCAGACCGACTACGCGACAAGCGCGCTCGCCGGCTGGGACGACGACGGCGCCTGCACGGCGATCGGCCATGCGCGCACCTTGAGCGCGGCGGGCGCCGCGTTCGTCAACGGCACCGCCGCGCATGGCGAGGATTTCGACGACACGTTCGAAGGCGGCCCGGTGCACGCGGGCGCGGTCGTGGTGCCGGCGGTGCTCGCCGCCTGCGAGCGGCACAATCCGGACGGCGCCGCGGCGCTTGCCGGCATCGCGGTCGGCGTCGAGACGCTGTGCCGCCTCAGTCTCGTGGTGCCGAAGGCGGTGCATCGCGCCGGCTTTCATCCGACCGCGGTGTTCGGTGCCATGGCGGCGACGGCCGGCGTCGGCGCCGCGCTCAAGCTCGATCGCCGGCAGCTCGTCGACGCGCTCGGCAACGCCGGCAGCATGGCGAGCGGCATCATCGAATATCTGGCGGAGGGCGCGTGGACCAAGCGCCTGCACGCCGGCTGGGCGGCGCAATCGGGCCTGCGCGCCGCGCTCCTCGGCCGCGCCGGCTTCAACGGGCCGCGCACCGTGTTCGAGGGCGTGCACGGCCTGTTCAACGCCTTCGCGCACACGAGCAAGGGCGACTACGCCGCGCTCACCGGCGATTTCGGCGCGCGCTGGGTGCTCGAAACGCTCGCCTTCAAGCCCTATCCGTGCGGGACCATGACGATCCCCTATATCGACTGCGCGCGGCGGCTGGCCGCGCGCGGGATCGCGGCCGCGGACGTGGCCGAGCTTGTGTGCGAGGTCGGGGAGGGCACGGTGCATCGGCTGTGGGAGCCGCTCGCCGACAAGCGCCGTCCGCCCAACGGTTACGCCGCCAAGTTTTCCACGCCCTACTGCATCGCCGCCGGCTTCGTGCGC
>DASPZC010000039.1:0-4058 GCA_035636455.1 Xanthobacteraceae bacterium | reverse complement strand
ACCAGATTGACCGCCACAGGCGCTCTCCTGGTTTCAGATAGGACTTTTGGGGCCGAAAGTCAATGGAAGTGATGAGTAATACTCGCAGGCTTATCGGCTTCCCCGAGCGGTTGACAGGCCGCTAAAACTCCTCCGGGCAGGGGTCGACCAGCGCCCACAGCTCCGGGCCGTTCTTGGCGTGCTTCATCTGCGCCGTGAGGCCGCCGTGGCGGGCGATCCAATCCTTCACCGGCTGCGGATAGTACGCTATCAGCTCGGCAGTTCCGGAAATGCTGGTGATCTTGATGCCGGCGGTCCAGCGCTGGTCGTAATAGGCCTGGTGGAACCCGAGGCTCGCGCGCGGCGTCACGCACACCTTGCCGGCCGGCAGCATGCCCAGCGCCAAGGTGCAGGCCGAGTTGCAGATGCCGTCGATGATCACCCGCTCGCCCTTGTCGCGCAGCCGCGCGTACTTCGCCTCGTACTGCTTGAGGTCGCCGCCGTGGTCGCGGGTGATGCGCAAATCAGCGCGCGCCGGGCCGGCGAGGCCGAGCAGCAACGCAAGGCCGAGGCTTCGCCCCACCCACGTTGAAATCCCGCGTGTCTTGCCCGCCGTCCCGGACATCCCCGCACGCCCTCGCGTCCGCGCCCCAATGCAGCGCAAGAAAATGGATCGAATGTGGTGAAAGGAAGGTTACCGGCGCCGTACGGGGGCCGCGGAAGCATCGCCGCCCAAATTCCGGTCGATGATGAAGAAATAAGCGAGAGACTGGCTGAAAATTAGGCGTCGGCCGGGCGGCCGCCCGGCAAGTCATTGAACCGGCGCCGAATAAGCCCACGCGTCCATCATCTTGGACTGGCACGGCCATTGCAAAATGTCGGCCGGCGACGCCCGCGCGGCGTGCGCGCCGAACGAGCGAGCGTGGCCCAATGTCTACCTTCGATAATCCCTTCGATCCCCATCGCCGCTTGCGGTCCGGCTGCAGCTGTGGCCGCCACGCGAGCGAGGCCGAGCACGACCGCGCGATGGCCCCGCCGCTGCAGTGCACCGCCGTTGACGGCGAGGACAAGCGCTACGAAGGCGTCGTCGCCTCGGCGGTCATGCGGGCGATGTTTCCGCGCGACGCTGCCCGCCGCGCCTTCCTCAAGGGCATCGGCGCCTCGGCCGCGCTCGCCGCGCTGTCCCAGTTCTTCCCGCTCAAGGCCGCGACCGAGGCCTTCGCGCAGGGCAGCGGCGCGATCGAGAAGAAGGACCTCAAGATCGGCTTCATTCCGATCACCTGCGCGACGCCGATCATCATGGCGCACCCGATGGGCTTCTATGCCAGGCACGGCTTGAACGTCGAGGTGATCAAGACCGCCGGCTGGGCGGTGATCCGCGACAAGACGCTCAACAAGGAATACGACGCCGCCCACATGCTCTCGCCGATGCCGCTCGCCATCACGCTCGGCGCCGGCTCGAACCCGATCCCCTACGCGGTGCCGGCGATCGAGAACATCAACGGCCAGGCGATCACGCTTGCGATCAGGCACAAGGACAGGCGCGACCCGAAGAGCTGGAAGGGATTCAAGTTCGCCGTCCCGTTCGACTACTCGATGCACAATTATCTGCTGCGCTACTACGTCGCCGAGCACGGCCTCGATCCCGACACCGACATTCAGATTCGCGCCGTGCCGCCGCCCGAGATGGTCGCCAACCTGCGCGCCGACAACATCGACGGCTTCCTCGGCCCCGATCCGTTCAACCAGCGCGCCGTCTATGACGGCGTCGGCTTCATCCACGTCCTGTCGAAGGAGCTGTGGGAGGGTCACCCGTGCTGCGCGTTCGCGGCGTCGCGGGAGTTCATCACCACGATGCCCAACGCCTACGGGGCGCTGCTGCGGGCGATCATCGACGCCACCGCCTTCGCGGCCAAGTCCGAGAACCGCAAGCAGATTGCCGAAGCGATCGCGCCGGCGAACTATCTCAACCAGCCGCAGACCGTGCTCGAGCAGATTCTGACCGGCACCTATGCGGACGGCCTCGGCAGCGTGAAGAAGGAGCCGAGCCGCATCGATTTCGATCCATTCCCGTGGGAATCCTTCGCGGTGTGGATTCTCACCCAGATGAAGCGCTGGGGACAGATCAAGGGCGACGTCGATTACCAGGCGGTCGCCGCGCAGGTGTACCTTGCGACCGATGCCGGCAAGCTGATGAAGGAGGCGGGGCTCACCCCGCCGGCAACGACCTCGAAGTCGTTCAAGGTCATGGGCAAGGAGTTCGATCCGGCCAAGCCCGAGGCCTACCTCAAGAGCTTCGCCATCGGCCGGAGCTGATCCATGGCGGGACCCGCGCGGCCGACGGCAGGCGCCATGACCGCGCCGCTCGGCCTGCGCGCCGCGGTGATCTCCGTCGCGCTGTTTCTCGTGTTCGTGCTCGCCTGGCACCTCGCCACCCGGGGCAGCGGCCCGGTGCAGGACCTCGATCCGGAATACGCCAAGCTTCTGGGGGCGAGCGCGACCCAGGGCAGATCGGCGATGCCGGGCCCGTTCGACGTCGGCGCCAAGATCTGGGAACATCTGAAAAACCCATTCTACGACCGCGGCTCGAACGACAAGGGCCTCGGCATCCAGCTGACCTACTCGATCGCCCGGGTCGGCGTCGGCTATCTGCTGGCGGTCGCGCTCGCGCTGCCGATCGGCTTTTTGATCGGCATGTCGCCGCTGATGAGCCGCGCGCTCGATCCGTTCATCCAGGTGATGAAGCCGATCTCTCCGCTCGCCTGGATGCCGCTCGCGCTCTACACCATCAAGGATTCCGGCCTCTCCTCGATCTTCGTCATCTTCATCTGTTCGCTGTGGCCGATGCTCATCAACACCGCCTTCGGGGTCTCCGCGGTGCGCCGCGAATGGCTCAACGTGGCCAAGACGCTCGAGGTCGGCACGTTGCGGCGCATCTTCACCATCATCCTGCCGGCGGCGGCGCCCACCATCCTCACCGGCATGCGCATCTCGATCGGCATCGCCTGGCTGGTGATCGTCGCCGCCGAGATGCTCGTCGGCGGCACCGGCATCGGCTATTTCGTGTGGAACGAGTGGAACAACCTGTCGATCACCAACGTCATCACCGCCATCCTGGTGATCGGCGTGGTCGGCATGGTGCTCGATCAGGCGCTCGCCCGCGCCACGCGGCTCGTGACGTTCCCGGAGTGAGGCGGTGCCGGCGGACAAATTCATCTCGATCGAGGGGATCGCGCGCAGCTTTCCGGCGCCGGGCGGCGGCGCCACCACCGTGTTCGCGGATCTGTGGCTCGCCATGCGGCGCGGCGAATTCGTCTGCATCATCGGTCACTCGGGCTGCGGCAAGACCACGGTGCTCAACATCCTCGCCGGCCTCGATCGCCCGTCGTCCGGCGTCGTCATCGTCGACGGGCAGGCGATCGAAGGCCCGAGCCTCGACCGCGCCGTCATCTTCCAGAGCCACGCGCTGCTGCCGTGGCGCACGGTGATGGGCAACGTCGCCTATGCGGTGTCGTCGCGCTGGCGCCGCTGGAACGCCGCGAAGGTGCGCGCGCAGGCGCAAAAGTTCATCGATCTCGTCGGGCTGTCCGGCGCCGAGGGCAAGCGTCCGGCCGAGCTGTCCGGCGGCATGAAGCAGCGCGTCGGCATCGCCCGCGCGCTGTCGATCGAGCCGAAGATCATGCTGATGGACGAGCCGTTCTCGGCGCTCGACGCCCTGACCCGCGGCACCCTGCAGGACGAGGTGCGCCGCATCTGCCGCACCACCGGCCAGACCGTGTTCATGATCACCCACGACGTCGACGAGGCCATCTATCTCGCCGACCGCATCGTGCTGATGACCAACGGCCCGGGCGCGGTGCTCGCCGAGATGGTCGAGAACCCGCTGCCGAAGGAGCGCGCGCGCGCCGATGTCCATCGCCACCCGCTCTATTACGCGGTGCGCAACCACGTCATCGATTTCCTGGTGAGCCGCAGCCGCAGCTTTGCGCAGGCCGAGGGCGCCCGGCACGATCCGCGCAATGTGCCGGTGGTGCGGCCGGGCGTGCCGGAACCGTTGCTCGCCCCGCCAGCCGCGGCCC
>DASPZC010000038.1:0-5719 GCA_035636455.1 Xanthobacteraceae bacterium | reverse complement strand
CGTCCGACGCCTGGCTCGCCGCCTTCTCGATCCATCAGCAGGATCCGGTCTTCACCGCCTGCGGCGGCGCCTCCTCGCTCGAGGAATTCCGCACGCTCTATGGGTGGGAATGGTTGCGCCGCGGGAGCGTGCTGCTGCTCGGCACCGCGTCGCTCATCGGGCTCGCCGGCGCCGGCGCATGGCCGCGATATCGCTTTGCGCTGCCGCGCCTGCTCGGGCTGTGCCTCATCGGCCTGGCGTTCGCGCTCGGACGCGTGCTGGTCGGCTTCGCCGTCGCCAATATCGACGATCTCGCGCGGTTCAATGTCGGTCAGTATCGCCACGCGGTCGACCTGACCTTCGCGAGCTTGGCGGTCGGCGCCGTGCTCGCCTCGGTCGTCGCCCCGCCGCTGCCGGTTCGTTCGGTGCGGCAGCTTTGGCCGAGCGGCAGCGCGGTCCTATGGGTGTTCGTCCTTCTGCTCGATATCTGCTTCGGCGCGCTGTTCCTGGCGCGCGACGCCGCAACCGCTTGGACAGGCTGGCCGGGGATTGCCGATTTCCCGCCGCTCGACCGGTTTGCCTCCTACGATTCCGTCTGGCTCAACCTCGTGTTCAATCCGTACGCCATCCAGCTCGTCCATCGCGGCCTGTCGGCCGGACTTTGGCTGGCGGCGTTGCTTTATCTCGTCTGGACGATCAAACGGAACGGGCGCGAAGTCGGCGGCGCCGTCGCTCTGTTCGGATTGCTGACCGCGCAAATGGCCATCGGCGTTTCGACCCTCGTCCTTGGGACGCCGCCCGCGCTGTCGATCGCCCATCGCGTCGGCGGCGTGCTGCTCGTCGCCGCCGCGTTGTTGCTGCCGCGGCCGCCCCCGCCCCCGCTCAATGGGCGGTGAGCGCGGCGCTCTTGGCGACCTCGGCCCACTTGCCGATCTCGCTCTGCAGCATCGCCGCAAGGTTCTCGGGCGGGCCGCCGATGAGCCGGAATCCAAGGGTCGCGCCTTTCTCCTGCATGTCCGGCTGCGCCAGGATACGGTTCACCTCGCGATTGATTTGGGCCACGACGTCCTTGGGCGCGCCGCGCGGAGCGTAGATGCCGAACCAGCTCGTCTCGTCGACGAACGGGACGCCGGTTTCCTTGAGGGTCGGCACGTCCGGCAGCGGAGGAAACCGCGCCCGGCCGGAGACCGCCAGCGCCCGCAGCTTGCCGGCCTGGATGTTGCCGATGTGGCCGCCGAGCGTTGCGAACCACATGAAGATGCGGCCGGCCATGACGTCGCTCGCCGCCTGGCTCACCGACGTATAGGGCACGTGCTGGAGCTTGAGCCCGGTTATGTCGCTGAACAGCACGGTGGCGAGATGGCCGCTCGAGCCGGTGCCGAGCGATGCGTAGTTCAGCTCGCCCGGGCGCGCCTGCGCATAGGCGATCAGTTCCACGACCGAACCGATCGCCGAGTCCGGCGGCACCAGCAAAACGTCCTGCACGTTCGCCACCAGGACGACCGGCTCGAAATCGCGCACCGGATCGAAGCCGCGCATCGGCGCAATGGTGACGTTCACGGCAAGCGACTGCGCGCCGAAATGCAGAGTGTAGCCGTCCGGCGCCGCCTGCGCGGCCGCGACCGCTCCGATATTGCCGCCCGCCCCCGGGCGATTCTCCACCGTGACGGACCGGCCCCACGCTTCGGTGAGCTTTTGCGCGACGATGCGCGCCAGCGTGTCGAGGGTGCCACCCGCCGAAAACGCCACGATCATGCGCACCGGCCGGTCCGGATAGGTCTGCGCCGTCGCGCCGTGCGAAAGGACGAGAGCGCACGCGCCGACGATCAGCGCTGCGAGGCGCATGCGGGGCTCCTTGCCTTCGCGCTCTCAATTGCCTGCCAGACCGTGAACGGCGTCGCCGGCATGGGGATGTCGCGCACGCCGAAGTCCTTGAGCGCGTCGACGATCGCGCTGGTGACGGCCGCGAGCGTCGGCGTCGTGCCGCCTTCGCCGCCGGCCTTGATGCCGAGCGGATTTGTGGGCGAGAGCACCTCGACGATCTCGGTCGCGAACGACGGCAGATCGTCCGCCCGCGGCAGGCCATAGTCCATCAGCGAGCCGCACAGCGGCTGACCCGACGACGGATCGATGGCGCACTGCTCCCACATGGCTTCGCCCACGCCCTGGGCGATGCCGCCATGGGTCTGGCCGTGGACGATCAGCGGATTGATGCAGCGCCCGACGTCGTCGACCGCCGCATAGCGGGTGATGTCGACCTTGCCGGTGTCCGGATCGACCTCGACCTCGCACACGGCGCAGCCGTTGGGAAAGACCGGGTCGTGCATCTCGTTGTCGGCGACGACCTCGAGCTTGTCCGGCAGGCTCTGGCGCGCGGCCTCCTTGGCCAGCTCGAGACAATCGAAGCTGCGATTGCTGCGCGGCGACGCGAAGCGCCCGTCGGTGAACGCAACCTCATCGGCGGGCACATCCAGCAGCACGGCCGCCATTCTCTTGCCCCTCGCGATCAGGTCGGCGCACCCCTTCGCGAACACCGTGGCGGCGTGGCGCATCGACCGGCCTGAATGCGAGCCGCCGCCGACGCTGACCACGTCGGTGTCGCCCGTGACGATGTCGACGCTGTCCACCGGCACGGCCAGGAAATCGGCCATCACCTGCGCGAAGCTCGTCTCGTGGCCTTGTCCGCTCGGCTGGGTGCCGATCACCACCTCGACCCGCCCTTCCGGCGTCACCGTCATCTCGGCGCGTTCGTTCGGCGCGCCGATCGACGACTCGACGTAGTTGGCAAGCCCGCGGCCGAGCCGCCGACCGCGGCGCGCGGCCGCGCGCCGGCGCGCCGGAAAACCGTCCCAGTCGGCGATGCGCATCGCCAAGGCCATGTTGGCCTTGTATTGGCCGCTGTCGTAGGGCGCGCCGACCGCATTGATGTAGGGCATCGCGTCCGGCCGCACGAGGTTGCGGCGGCGCAGCGCGATGCGGTCGATGCCGAGCTCGGCGGCCGCCTTGTCGATCAGGCGCTCGATCGCGAACGTCACCTCCGGCCGCCCCGAGCTGCGATAGGCGTTGGTCGGCATGGTGTTGGTGAACGCGGCGCGCGAGCGTAGCGTCGCCGCCGGGATGGCGTAGGACCCGGTGATCAGCGCCGATCCCTTGCCGAGCGGCGACAGCGACACGCAGCGCGCGCCCACGTTGCTGATGTTCGAGGCCCGCATCGCGAGAAAGCGTCCGTCCGCGCGCAGCGCCAGCTCCACTTTGGTGACGAGGTCGCGTCCCTGATAATCGGTCAGGAAGGCTTCCGAGCGCGTCGCCGTGTATTTGACCGGGCGGCCGAGCTTGCGCGCCGCCCACAGCAGCAGGCCGAACTCCACGTAGACGCGATTGCGCGCGCCGAAATTGCCGCCGACGTCGTGGGAGAGCACGCGCAACTGCTCGGGCGAGATGCCGAGCACGGTCGCCAGCTCGCGCTTCTGGCGCACGGCGCCGCCGCTGCCGGCATAGAGCGTGTAGCGATCCGTGGCCGCATCGTAATGCGCCAGCGCCGCGCGCGGCTCGAGCGTAGCGGCGGTGACGCGACCGACATGCGCGTCCATCGCGACCACGTGATCGGCCGTCGCGAACGCGCGGTCCGTCGCCGCCGGATCGCCGAACGTGGTGTCGACCAGGACGTTGTCCGGCACCTCGTCCCAGATTTTTGGCGCACCCGGCGCCGCCGCTGCCTGCGCGTCGACGACCCAGGGGAGTTCCTCGTAGACGACCTCGACCGCCTCCGCCGCGTCGAGCGCCAGCGCCTTCGTGTCCGCCACCACCATGGCGACGGCTTCCCCGACGTGGCGCACCTTGTCGGCCGGCAGCAGCGCGTGTGGGCCGATGAAGATCGCGCCGCCGCCGGGGCCGGTGAGTTTCAGGTCGGTTCGCGTCTTCGGCACCGGATCGTGCGGGATCGGCGCGAGGCCGTCGGTCTGGGCGTCGGCGCCGGTGAACACGCCGAGCACGCCCGGCATGCCACGCGCGCGCGCGGCGTCGACGGCGAGGATGCGCGCGTGGGGATGCGGCGAGCGCACCAGCGCCGCATGGGCTTGCCCGTCCACGGCAAAATCGTCACTGAACCGCCCCTTGCCGGCGACGAGGCGCAAATCCTCCTTGCGCCGCAGCGGCTGTCCGATGGCGGCCAGCGCGAAGCCGAGCGGGGCGTCTCTGCGGTTTTCGTTCATTGTCGCGCCGTCCGCCTCAAAGTATTTTCGCTTCCGTCCCGCCGCCCAACATAACACGCCAGGAGACGCCCATGGATCGCCCCCCGCAGCCCGTTCTCGACAAGCGCGGCGAGCCGCACGTGCGCCGGTTCAGCGAGCAGCGCTGGCTGATCGACAACATCATCCGCGCCAACGGCATCGATTGGGACCAGCCGCGCTCTCTGTATCTCAGCGGGCCGTGCGGCGCCGAGGCCAATGCGGATTTCGCCGGCATCCGCGAGCGGGTGAAGAAGATGGCCGACATCGGCCCGGCCTTCGAGGCGGTGGCGCGCCGCCGCGAGGCCAAGGCCAGGGCCGCCGAGGACGCCGACCGCAAGGTCACCGCGCGCGACAATTATTTCATGGCGGCGATCCATTGGGCGGCGGCGCAATGGCCCTATGACCAGAACGACGAGACCAACATCGCCTTCAATCAGAAAAAGCGCGAGTGCTACGGCAAATATGCGGCGCTGGCCGATCATCCGGTCGAGCCCGTGTGGATCCCGTTCCAGGGCAAAGCGATCCCCGCCTGGCTGCACCTGCCTGCGGGCTACCGGGGCGGCCGGCTTCCGGTCGTGATCTCGATCCCCGGCATGGACAGCTTCAAGGAAGCGATGGTCGCGCTCTACGGCGACCGTTGGCTCAACCGCGGCATCGCGGTGCTCGCGATCGACGGCCCGGGCCAGTACGAGGCGCCGATGATCGGGCTTTATTTCAGCGTCGACGCCTGGGCCGCGGCCGGCCCGGTCGTGGTCGACTGGCTCGCCGCGCGGCCGGAGATCGACGCCGAGCGCATCGGCGTCTCCGGCCTGAGCTTCGGCTCGTTCTTCGGTACCATCTTGGCCGCGCACGAGCCGCGCGTCCGCGCCTGCGCGGTGATGTCGGTGTGCCACGAGCCGGGCTGCTACACGATCTTCGAGGAGGCCTCGCCCACCTTCAAGAAGCGCTTCATGTACATGTCGGGCATCACCGACGAGCAGACATTCGACGCCTTCCGCCAGACCATCAACTGGGAGGGTCACGCCGAAAGAATCCGCGCGCCCTATCTGTGCGTCGCCGGCGAGGCCGAGGAACTGAGTCCGCTCGTGCATTCCGAGCGGCTCGTCGCCGCCCTCAAGGGACCGAAGCAGATGGTGGTCTATCAGGAATCGCGCCACTCGGTCGGCAACGTGCCGTCCGCCAATCTCGGCCCGTTCCCGCCGATCCTGGTCGCCGACTGGATGGCCGACCGCCTCGCCGGCAAGCCGTTCCCCAGCGAGCGCTGGTACGTGACCTCGAGCGGGCAGATCAACAAGACGCCGTTGTGACTCCCTCTCCCCGCTTTGCGGGGAGAGGGTTGGGTGAGGGGCCCTATGAGGAATTGCACTGACTCGGAGGCCCCCTCACCCGACGCGCTTCGCGCGTCGACCTCTCCCCGCAAGCGGGGAGAGGTGAAGCGCAGGTGGGGTGGACCCGGCGCCCGACCGTTGGATGTTTGCGCCGCGTCACCCCCACCCGACCGCGCTTCGCGC
>DASPZC010000037.1:0-7276 GCA_035636455.1 Xanthobacteraceae bacterium | reverse complement strand
GGCGCAACCGCCTCTTGAAAAACGAATAGCGCCATTTAGAACGGGCCTCGAATTCGTGAGGTCCGCGCGCCCCGGCGCGCCTATCCGGATGCCGTGCAACCATGACCACAGAAACCGACACCGCCGCCAAGACCCATCGGTTCCAGGCCGAGGTGGCCGAGCTGCTCCGCCTGATGGTCCATGCGGTCTATTCCGAGACCGAGATATTTCTGCGTGAGCTGATCTCGAACGCGTCCGACGCCTGCGACAAGCTGCGCTACGAATCGATCGCCAAGCCGGAGCTGCTCGCCGACGCCGGACCGCTGGCGATCCGCATCAAGCCCGACGCCGCGGCCGGCACGCTGACCATCGCCGATACCGGCATCGGCATGGACCGGCAGCAGCTCATCGACGACCTCGGCACCGTCGCCCACTCGGGAACGCGCGAGTTCATCAGCCGGCTCGGCGAAGCCAAGGATGCGGCGGGGCTGATCGGCCAGTTCGGGGTCGGGTTCTACTCGGCCTTCATGGTCGCCGACCGCATCGCCGTCACCAGCCGGCGCGCCGGGTCGGACGAGACCTGGCTGTGGACCTCGACGGGCAGCGAGGGGTTCGAGGTCTCGCCGGCGAGCGAGGACGAGGCCAAGCGGGTGCCGCGCGGGACCGAGGTCGTGCTGCATCTCAAGGAGGACGCGAAGCGCTACCTCGAGGCCGCCGAGATCGAGCGCGTCGTGCGCACCTATTCCGACCACATCCTGTTTCCGATCGAGCTCGAGGACGCCGACGGCAAGGCGCGCCAGATCAACGCGGCAAGCGCGCTGTGGCAGCGCGCGAAAGCCGAGGTCAAGCCGGAGGACTACAAGGAGGCCTATCGCACCATCACCGGCGGCTTCGACGAGCCGGCGATGACCCTGCACTACAAGGCGGAGGGGCGGCAGGCCTATGCGGTGCTGCTGTTCGCGCCGTCGCGCCAGCCGTTCGACCTGTTCGATCCCGCCCGCCGCAGCCGCGTCAAGCTGTACGTGCGCCGTGTCTTCATCACCGAGGAGGCCGAGCTGCTGCCGTCCTACCTGCGCTTCATGCGTGGGGTGGTCGACAGCGAGGATCTGCCGCTCAACATCTCGCGCGAGATGCTGCAGAACAATCCGCAGGTGGAGCAGATCAGGAAAGCGCTCACCGGCCGCGTCGTCACCGAGCTGGAAAATCTCGCCGCCAAGGACGCGGAGGCTTTCGGGAAAATCTGGGAGACGTTCGGCCGCGTCATCAAGGAGGGCATCTACGAGGATTTCGAGCGGCGCGACCAGCTGCTGGCGCTGGCGCGCTTCGCGACGACGGCCGGCACCGCGCGCACGCTCAAGGACTATGTGGCGGGCCTCAAGCCGAACCAGACCGAAATCTATTATCTGGTCGGCGACAGCGCCGAGCGCCTCAAATCCAACCCGAAGCTCGAGGCGGCGCGCGCCCGCGGCATCGAGGTGCTGCTGCTGACCGATCCGGTCGATGCGTTCTGGGCGGCGATGCCGCTCGGCTTCGAGGGCAAGCCGCTCAAATCGCTGAGCCAGGGCGACGTCGACTTCAGCCTGGTGCCGGTGCTCGATGAGGCCGCCAGCGCCGACGACAAGGACAAGCCCGCGCCGGTCGACACCGCGGCGATCATCGCCGCGGTCAAGGCCGCGCTCGGCGAGCGCGTGAGCGAAGTGCGCGCCTCGCAGCGCCTAACCGACAGCGCCGCCTGCCTGGTCGCCGAGGGGCGGGGCCCCGACCGCGAGCTCGCCCGCCTGCTGGCGCAGCAGAACCGCGGCGCCGGCGCCAAGCCGATCCTCGAGCTCAACATGCGCCACCCGCTGATCGGCCTGTTGGCGCAGGCCAAGACCGAAGGGCGCGAGGAGGAGGTTGCCGACGTCGCCGCGCTGCTGCTCGATCAGGCACAGATTCTCGACGGCGAGGTGCCGGATGATCCCGCCACTTTCGCGGCGCGCCTCAACCGGCTGGTGGTGCGCGGCGGATCGGCGCGCGGATAATTTACCCCCTACGACACCGGCTTTGCGCGTGTCCTTGCTTCTGCCAAAGGACTAGCTATATAACTAGTCTGTTACGGGAGACCTTATCATTATGAAAGCTTGGCCGGTTCAGGACGCGAAGGCGCGATTCAGCGAGCTCCTCGACACGTGTCTGCGGGACGGCCCGCAGATCGTGACCAAGCGGGGCGCCGAGGCCGCGGTGCTTGTGCCCATGGACGCTTGGCGACGCCTGCAGCATTCCGCGCGTCCCACCCTAAAGGAATTGCTGCTCGCCGATGCGCCGCGGATGGACATCCCTCTTGTTCCCCGCGGAGGCAAACGCCGGCGACCGCCGAGCAAACTTGCCTGAGGCGTAGTGTATCTGCTCGATACCAATGTCATATCGGAGCTGCGCCGGGTGCGCCCGCACGGTGCCGTCCTCGCGTGGCTTCGCAACGTGTCCGACTCAGACCTCCATGTGTCGGCGGTTTCACTCGGCGAATTGCAGGCCGGGGTCGAGATCACCCGCGATCAGGATCCCGACAAGGCTTCCGAGATCGAAGCCTGGATCGATAGGGTGGCCGAGACGTACAACGTGTTGCCGATGGATGCGCGGACGTTTCGTTGCTGGGCGCGGCTCATGCACCGAAAGTCCGATACGCTCATCGAGGATGGGATGATCGCGGCGACGGCCGACGTGCATGGTCTGACGATCGTGACCCGCAACGTCCGCCACTTCCAGCCGTTCGGTGTGCGGACGCTCGATCCGTTTATTTCGTAGGGAAGGCCGCCCCCCGGATCGCGCTTCGCTCCATCCGGGCTACACGCCGCTACGCCCCGTAGCTCTGCACCAAACTTCCCGCCACCAGGGCCCAGCCGTCGACCAGGACGAAGAAGATCAGCTTGAACGGCAGCGAGACCACCACCGGCGGCAGCATCATCATGCCCATGGACATCAGCACCGAGGCGACCACGAGATCGATGATGAGGAAGGGGAGGAACAGCAGGAACCCGATCTCGAACGCGCGCTTGAGCTCGGAGATCATGAAGGCGGGCACCAGGATGCGCAGCGACATGTCCTCGGCCTTCTCCGGCCGCGGCGCACGCGATAGGTCGAGGAACAGCTGCAAGTCCTTCTCGCGCACGTTCTTGTTCATGAAGTCGCGGAACGGCTCGGACGAGCGGTCGAACGCTTGGCCGGCCTCGATCTCGCCGGCGACCAGCGGCTTGATGCCCTGGTCGTAGGCGCCCTGGAACACCGGGCCCATCACGAAGGCGGTGAGGAACAGCGCGAGCGAGATGATGACCGCGTTGGGCGGCGCGGTCGCGGTGCCGAGCGCGGTGCGCAGCAGCGAGAGCACCACTACGATGCGGGTGAACGAGGTCACCATCACCAGGATCGACGGCGCGAGCGAGAGCACCGTGACGAGCGCGACCAGCTGGATGATGCGCTCGGTGAGCCCGCTGCCCTGGCCGAAGCTGACGCTGATGTCCTGGGCCGCCGCCGGCAGCGACAAGGCGGCGAGCGTGAGCGCCGCCGCGAGGAGACTCAACACGAAGAGCCTGAGTCTCCCCATCATTCCTTGCCGGTCGGGCGGCCGAGCAGGCTCGCCATTTCCTCTTCGAGGCTGTCGAGCACGGACTTCGAGGAGGCGGGCTTGCCTTCCGCGGTCCCTGGGCGCGGGGCAGCGGGCGTGCCTTCCTTGTTGGACACGGGTGCCGCCGCGGGGGCGGGCGGCTGCATCGCGCGCGGCGCCTCCTCGGCCGGGGCGGGCTTTGCCGCCGGCGGCTCGGCGCCGATCTTTTCGCTCGGCTTGATCGGCCGGCGCAACGCCGCCTCGAGCCGCTGCGCCATGTCGGCGAGGTTGGCGTCGGGCGCGAGCGGGGGCGTGCGCGGCTCGATCGGCGGTTCGCCGGGCTTGTCGGCCGGGGCCGGCGCGGCCGGCACCACCGGCGCCGCATCGGCCGCGGGTATCGGGGGCGTGGGCGGCTGGCGCGGCGGCTCGCGGCGCTCGGCGCGCAGCGAGGGCTCGCGGCGTTCGCGGCCGGGCAAGGGCGCGCCGCGCGGCAGCGATTCCGCGGCGGCGACGATGCGCTGCATGGCCTCGGCCGCGCGCGCGGTGCGCGCCGGCTCGGGAGCCGGCCGGTCCTCGGGCGGGGCCACCGGACGATAGGGGCGGGCAGGCGCCTCCTGGCCGGGCCACAGGGAATCCTCGTCCGCCGGCGGCAGCGGACGCCGCGCGGCGGGCTCGGGCTGCGGCCACGGCGGCGGCGCCTCGGCCGGCCGCGACCCCGGCACGTCGGCGCGCGGCTCGGGCGCGCCGGGCGGGCGCGCCGCGCCGGCGGGCAGTTCGCGCGCGGACGCCACCGGCACCGCGCGCACGATGTTCTGCTCGATCACCACGTCGGACGGGCCGCCGATCATCACGAGATGCTCGACGTTGTCGCGCCGGATCAGCACCAGGCGCCGTCGCCCGTCGACGGCGGCGGCATCGATCACCGCCAGCCGCGGCTGGCGCCCGCGCGTCGCGCCGGTCCCCAGCCGCGTCCCGCCGAAGCGGCGCAGCAGCCAGAACGTCGCCACGATCAGGATGAAGACGATCGCAAAGGCGAGAAGAAATTTGACGCCGAGCGGAAGCTCACCAAACAGACTGTCCATGGGTCCCCTCATGGCCTTCCGCCGGCACCGGTACGGCACGCGCGGCCCGGTAAACGCCGACGGCAAATTCTGCCGCCTGTAACCATAACAAATCGTTAACGCAATGGGGCGCCCTGCGGCACGAATAGCGCCCCGCCGCGGTTTTCATGGTTAACGGCAGATTGATGGCTTTGGTGTGTCGAAGGCCCGTTTAACCGCGCGTTAACCATGCGCCCGGCAAAGTCTGCCCAGCGTCCGCGCGCGGCGCAGGACTTGAGAGCCGACATGCCGATCTCCGACATCCCGATCTTCGCCATGCTGCGCACGCGCATGCACTGGCACCAGGAACGCCAGCGCGTGCTCGCCGACAATATCGCCAATGCCGACACGCCGAATTTCCATCCGCGCGACCTCGCGCCGCTCGACGCGAACCGCCCGGTCCCGGCCGCCGGGCCGGTGGCCCTGGTGCGCACCGATCCGATGCATCTTGCCGCCGCCGGCGCCGGCGCCGAAGTGCGGTTCGCCCCCGACAAGCGCGGCGGCTACGAGACGCGGCCGGCCGGCAACGCGGTGAGCCTCGAGGACGAGATGATCAAGGTCGCCGCCAACCAGATGGACTACCAGATGGTCACGACGCTCTACAGCCGCGGTCTCGGGCTCATCAAGACCGCGGTCGGCAAGGCGTGAGCAGCGAATAGTGAGTAGCGAATAGCGAATAGAACTGAAATCTCATCCCAGGCGCTCTATTCGCTACTCGCTATTCGCTATTCGCTCGAGAGAAGGAGGCCCGTGGTGGATTTCCTCAAATCGATCGCGATCGCCGCATCGGGGCTGCGGGCGCAGGCGGGGCGCATGCGCATCATCTCCGAGAACATCGCCAACGCGGATTCGACCGCGCAGCGGGCGGGCGCCGATCCCTATCGCCGCAAGATCCCGACCTTCCGCGCCGAGGTCGACCGCGCGCTCGAGGCCAACGTCGTTTCGCTCGGGCGCGTGCGGCTCGACCCCGCCGACTTCCGGCAAAAACTCGAGCCCGGCCACCCGGCCGCCGACGCCAACGGCTATGTGCGCTACCCCAACGTCAATCCGTTGATCGAGATGACCGACATGCGCGACGCCCAGCGCTCCTATGAGGCGAACATCAACGTCATCACCGCGACGCGCCGCATGATCCAGCGCACCATCGCGATCCTCACCGCCTGAACCCGAAAGGCCCGCCATGCCGACCCCCATTGCCGCCGCCGGCGCCTACGCCAAGCTCGCCCGCCTCGCCGATCCGGGCGCGGCGCTGTCGAAGACCGTGGACGACGGCGCCGGCGGCCCGAGCTTCGGGGCGCTGGTCAAGGAGGCGCTCGGCGCCGCCGTCGAAGCGGGGCGCAAGTCCGACACCCAGGCCCAGGCCATGGCCGCCGGCAAGACCAATATGGTCGACCTCGTCACCGCGGTGGCGGAGAGCGAGACCGCGATCACCACTCTCGTGTCCGTGCGCGACCGCGTCATCCAGGCCTACCAGCAGATCATGCAGATGCCGATCTAACAGGGGACAGTCATCAGTGACTAGTGATCAGTGATCAGAAAAATAAAGACAACATGTTTCTGATTTACTGATTACTGATCACTGGTGACTGATTACTGAGATGACCGGGCCGGAAGTGCTCGACGTGGCGCGCGACGCGATCATCACGCTGGTGCTGGTGTCGGCGCCGCTGATGCTGGTGGGGCTCGCGGTCGGCGTCGCCATCTCGCTGTTCCAGGCGCTTACCCAGATCCAGGAGATGACGCTCGTCTTCGTCCCGAAGATTCTCGCCATCTTCATCACCATGCTGATCGCGCTGCCGTTCATGGGCGACGCGCTGGCGAGCCACATGGCGCGGCTGGTCGGGCGCATCATCGGCGGCTGATGCGCATCGACATCGCCTTCCTGCCGGCGCTCGCCGCCGCCTTCATGCTGATGTTCGCGCGCATCGGCACCATGGTGATGCTGCTGCCGGCGCTGGGCGAGCTGAGCGTGCCGGCGCGGGTGCGCCTCGTGGTGGCGCTGGTGCTCACCGCCGTGCTGCTGCCGCTGCACCGTCCCGCCTACGCGGTCGACCTGCGCGCGACCGGCCCGATCCTGCTGGCGTTGGGCGAGGAGCTGTTGATCGGCGCCGTGCTCGGCCTCACCGCGCGGCTCACCATCTCGGCGCTGCAGGTCGCCGGCAGCATCGTCGCCCAGCAGCTCGGCCTCGGCTTCGTCACCGCGGTCGACCCGACCCAGGGGCAGCAGGGCGTGCTGGTCGGCAACTTCCTCACCATCCTCGGCGTCACCGTGCTGTTCGCCACCAACCTGCATCACCTGTTCATCGCCGCGCTCAACGACAGCTACGTGCTGTTCCGGCCGGGCGAGGTTCCGCTCATGGGCGACGTCGCCGCGCTGGTCACGACCACGACCGCCGGCGCGTTCCGGATCGGCGTGCAGCTGTCCGCGCCGTTTTTGGTGTTCGGGCTGCTGTTCAACCTCGGGCTCGGCGTGCTGGCGCGGCTGATGCCGCAGATGCAGGTGTTCTTCGTCGGCATCCCGCTGTCGATCCTGGTCGGCTTTCTCGTTCTCGTTCTCGTCGTCGGTACAATGATGACGGTCTTCCTCGGTTACGTCGAAGGCGTGCTGCGCCAGCTCGCG
>DASPZC010000036.1:0-1778 GCA_035636455.1 Xanthobacteraceae bacterium | reverse complement strand
CCGCTTGCCGACGCGCTTCAGATTCTTAATGCACCCCCGACTTCGGCGCATCCGGCTGCTTGAGCGGGTGCGCCCGCGCGAACGCCTCGATCGCCATGCAGGTGTCGACGATGCGCGACACGGTCGGGAACGGCGCAACCTCGCAGTCGTAATACTGGGCGCCCGTTGCATGGCTCACCAGACAGAGATCGGCAACGGTCGGCGCGTCGCCATGGCAGAACCGGCCGGTATCCGCGCTGCGGCCAAGCTGCGCCTCCAGCGCGGCGAGCCCCTCGTTGATCCAGTGCCGCAGCCATTGCAAGCGCCGGGCCTCGTCGAGACCGAGCTCGTGCTCGAGGAAATTGCGCACGCGGGGCACGATGAACGGATGCGCATCGCAGGCGACGATCATGGCAAGCGCGCGAACCCGTGCCCTGCCCCGCGGGTCGGCCGGGAGCAGCCGCGGCTGCGGATGCGTTTCGTCGAGATATTCGATGATGGCCAGCGACTGATGAAGCGCCGGCCCGTCGCCGTCGACGAGAGCGGGAAGGAGCATTTGCGGATTGACCTCGCGATAGGCTTGCCCGCGCTGGACGCCTTTCAGGAGATCGACCTCGACCACCTCGGGCTCGATGCCCTTGAGGTTGAGCGCGATGCGCACGCGAAACGTCGCGAGCGAGCGCCAGAACGAAAACAGCTTCATGGGATAGCTCCATTCAGAGATAGGTAACGGATCAAGGCGGCGCGTCGTTACGATCTGGCCTCCACCGACCGTTCTCCGTCCTCCGCGTAAACCTCCGGATTGACGCAATTCGGCGGCGGGCGGCCCGCGAGCACGGCGAGGATATTGTCGACCACGATATTCGCCATCTGCTCCCGCAGCTCGACGACCGCGCTGCCCAGATGCGGCGCCAGCACCACGTTGCTCATGGCAAGAAGCTCCGGCTCGACGAAGGGCTCGTGCTCGAATACGTCGAGGCCGGCGCCGGCGATGCGGCGTTCGCCAAGCGCGCGGATGAGCGCGGCCTCGTCGACCAATGCGCCGCGCGCGGTATTGATGAGAAAGGCGCTCGGCTGCATCAGCGCGAGCTCGCGCGCGCCGACCAGATGCCGGGTTTCCTCGCGCAGCGGCGCATGGATCGAGACGAAGTCCGAGTTTCGGAAAACCTCGTCGAACCCGACATAGGCCATGCCGAGCGCACGCTCGTCGGCTTCCGGCATCCGCCGCGGGCCCCAGTACAGCACCTGCATGGCAAAGCCTTTGGCGCGCCGCGCCACGGCGCGGCCGATGCGGCCGCCGCCGCCGATCAGGCCCAGCACCTTGCCGCAGACGCCGGCGCCCGCGAGCAACGAGGATTGCGAGCCGGGAAACCTGCCCTGCCGGACCAGCCGGTCGCCCTCGACCAGGCGCCGGGCAACCGCGAGCATGAGACCGAAGGCGACGTCGGCGGTCGCCTCGCCGACGATCGGGGGAATGACGGTCACCAATATGCGCCGGGCGGTCGCCTCGGCGACCGCGATGTTGTCCGGCGTGATCGCCATCGAGGCGATCATGCGCAGACGCGGGTTTGCGGCGATCACGTCGCGATCGACGCGGTCGTGGAGCAAGGCGTAGAGGATCTCGGCCCGGCGCACGCCCGCGCACAGCGCCTGCTTGTCGATCGGTTTGCCGGCGTCGGGATTGACCTCGACTTCGGCGACTTGGCGCAACCGGGCGAGCGCGCTTGCCGCAATCGGCTGGGTGACGAACACCCGCATCAGACGAGCCAGCGCACCACGCCGGCCACGCCGTCGACTGC
>DASPZC010000035.1:0-10521 GCA_035636455.1 Xanthobacteraceae bacterium | reverse complement strand
GCCAGCTCGATCGTCTGGTAGGGCTTGGCTCCCGCATGGGACGACGCAAACGACCGGTGCCCGGCCGAGTGCCAATCCTGGGTCAGCACCACGTTGCGGAAGCGGGCGGCCAGGCGGTTGATCAGGGGCACCACCTCGCCGCCGTGCGGCACCGCGAGGCGGCCGCCCTCGCAGAAATCGTTCTGGACATCGACGACGAGCAGCACGTCGCTGTCACTGACGGTGATTCTGGTGGGCATTGACGGCCTCCTGATCGCGAGGGCCTCGTCCCTATATTCTTGCCAACGGGGCGCAGTCGAGGGCGCCGCACCGCCGGCCGGGCCGTCGCGGCCGTGCTAGGATGGCGGCGAAGGACTCGCCATGACGCTCATGCATTTCGAGACCCACGAGGTTCTCAACCAATCGCCGCCGTTCGAGGACGTCGACCTTTACGCCGTCGACCGGCCGCTGCAGGACGCAATGGCCGCCAACGGCGCCGCCGGCGAGGCCGCCGGCCTGTCGGCCTTCGGCAAGAATTTCGGCTCGGCGGACATGCTCGAGCAGGCGCGCCTCGCCAACGAGAACGGGCCGCGGCTGAAAAGCTTCGACCTCAAGGGCTTTCGCCGCGACATCGTCGAGTTCCATCCGGCCTATCACCGCTTCATGCGCGAGAGCATCGCGGCAGGGGTGCACGCCTCGACCTGGCGCGCCGACGGCGGCCGGGCGCCGGCGCCGGCCGAGGTCGCGCGGGCGGCGCGCCTCTACATGGCGAGCCAGGTGGAAGCCGGGCATTGCTGCCCGGTCACCATGACACGGGCGGCGGTCGCCCCGCTGGCGGTCGAGCCCGCGCTGCGCGACCGGCTCATGCCGAAGATCGTCGCGCGCACCTATGACCCGAGTTTCCGTCCCGTGCACGAGAAGTCGGCCATCACGCTCGGCATGGGCATGACCGAGAAGCAGGGCGGCACCGACGTGCGCGCCAACACCACGCGCGCGGTGCCGGACGGCGAGGGTTATCTGATCACCGGGCACAAGTGGTTCTTCTCCGCGCCGATGTGCGACGCGTTCCTGGTGCTGGCCCAGGCGCCCGGCGGGCTCACGTGCTTTCTGATGCCGCGCTTCCGGCCGGACGGCAGCGTCAATGCGCTGCGCCTGCAGCGCCTCAAGGACAAGCTCGGCAATCGCTCCAATGCCTCCTCCGAGGTCGAGTTCACGCAGGCCTTTGCCTGGCGGGTGGGCGAGGAGGGCAGGGGCGTGCGCACGATCATCGAGATGGTGCAGATCACCCGGCTCGACTGCGCGCTCGGCTCGGCCGGCCTGATGCGCATGGCGCTGGCGCAGGCCGTGCATCACGCGCGCTATCGCACCGTGTTCCAGCGCAAGCTCGCCGATCAGCCGATGATGCGCACGGTGCAGGCCGACCTCGCGCTCGACATGGAGGCGGCGGTTGCCCTCGTCATGCGGCTGTGCCGGTCGTTCGATCGCGCCGAAAGCGATCCGGCGGAAGCGGCGCGCGCGCGGCTTCTCACGCCCGCGGTGAAATATTGGGTGTGCAAGACCGCGCCGGCGTTCATCTACGAGGCGCTCGAATGTCTCGGCGGCAACGGCTACGTCGAGGAGGGGCCGCTGGCGCGGCTCTATCGCGAGGCGCCGCTCAACGCCATCTGGGAAGGCTCCGGCAACGTCATGTGCCTCGACGTGCTGCGCGCGCTCGCACGCGAGCGCGACGCGGCGATGGCCGTGCTGAATGGACTCGTGCGCGAGGCCCAGGATTTGCCGGGCACGGCGGAGGCGGCGGCGTTCCTGGTAACGGCATTTTCCCGGCGCGACGCCGAGGGCGCGGCGCGCCATGCCGTCGAGCGGCTGGCGCAACTCGCCGCCGCCGCGGCGTTGGCCGAGAGCGCGCCCGCGATCGCGCCGACGTTTGCGCGCGCCCGGTTGGCGCAGCCGCGCGGCTCGACCTACGGCACCGCTGCGCTCGAGGCGGCGGAAACCGCCCGGCTGCTCGACCGCGCGCTGCCGGCCGGCTGATCCCGTGCGCGGCGGCCTTCGGCCGGCGCGCCGACGGTGGAACAACACCCGTGTCCTGAAGGTTGTCGTAGCGGAATGCCGGCGCGCCGCGGCACGACGGCCGTTGGTTTGCGCCGGCAAGGAAGAAAGGAACGGGTCATGAGCAGATCGATGATGAAGCACGCGCTTGCGCTCGGGTTTGCGGGCGCGCTGGCGCTGGGCGCCGGCGGGGCGTCGGCAGCGCCGGTATCCTCGTATGGAGCGAGCCTGAAGGCCGCCGCCCCAAGCCAGGTCTCCGAGGTCCGCTGGCGCGGCCGGGCCGCGGTCGGTGCCGGCATCGGGTTTGCGGCCGGCGCGATCATCGGGTCGGCGATCGCCGGCTCCTATTACGGGCCGGGCTACTACGACTACGGATACGGATACGACCCCGGCTATTACGACCCCGGCTACGCTTATGTGCCCGCGCCGGTCTATGCCCCGCCGCCCTATCGCTACTATCGCGGTTACCGGTGGGGCTGCGTCAACGACGAGGGCTACGGCCGGTTCAGCAGCTGCAACGGCGCGCCATAAGGGCCCAATATTTGACGGAGGCTACTCGTACTCGGCGGCGGTCGCCAGCAGCGACTCGCCCGGCTTGACGCGGGTGAAGACCACCGGCGCACTGGTGACGTCGAGCCGGTCGTCGTGCAAGCGTACGATCGTGTAGCGCGACGCCGAAAAGTCCGACGGCTGCGGGTGATCCTCGCGGAAATGGGCGCCGCGGCTGTCGCTGCGCGCGAGCGCTGCGGTGCAGATCGCGCGGCTCGTCAGGATGAGGTTTTCCAGGTTGAGCCGATCCATCCAGGCGAGATTGTAGCGCGGCTCCGCGGGTGCGCCGGTCTCGGCGATCTGCGCGGACAGCGCATCGAGCGCGGCGGCGCCGCGCGCCAGGCCGTCGCGGCTGCGCAGGATGCCGACGTCGTTCCACATCACGTCGTAGAGGCTTTGGCGGATCGCCTCGAGGTCGCCGCCCTGCCGGCCGAGGGGACCCATGGCGCGCGCGCGCGCGGCCTCGAGCGCGGTGCGATCGACCTCGGGCATCGGACCGGAGCGCGCGGTCCGCCGTCCCATCGCGTCGCCGGCGAGCCCGCCGAACACCGTGGAGTTGGCGACCCCGTTGCCGCCGAGCCGGTTGGCGCCGTGCACGCCGCCGGTGTCCTCGCCGGCGGCATAGAGGCCGGGCAGCTCGGTGGTGCAGTCGGGCGCGAACACGACGCCGCCCATCATGTAATGCGCGGTCGGTATCACCTCGACGCGCCCGGCGGCGAGATCGAAGCCGCAGTCGGCGCAGCGCTCGACCATGCCTTTGAACTCGCGGCGCACGTTGTCCGGCCCGAGGTGGCCCATCGCGATGAACACGCCGCCGTTCGGGCTCGCGTGGCCGCGGCGCATGCGGTCGATGATGGCGCGGCAGACGATGTCGCGCGTCGCGCGCTCGCCGCGCGGGTCGTAGGCGAACATGAACCGCTCGCCGCTGCCGTCGACGAGCCAGCCGCCGGAGCCGCGCAAGCCTTCCTCGAGCACCGTGCCGGTCATGCGCGTGTCGGGACCGGCGAGCAGGCCGGTCGGATGGAACTGCACCATCTCCATGTCGCGCAGCGGAAGCCCGGCGCGCAGCGCCATCGCCATGCCGTCGCACGACTTGTCGCCCGAGGGCGTGTGATAGCGGTACATGGTCGGGCCGCCGCCGGTCGCCAGCAGGGTCGCGCGGGCGCGCACCAGCACAAGCTCGCCGCTGCGCATGTCGAGCATGAGCACGCCGGCAAGCCCGCCGCCGTCGGCCGCGGGCAGCAGGTCGAGAGCGCGATGGTCTTCGAGGCGCCGCACGTCGCGGCGCCACACCTGCTCGGCCAGGCGATTGATGATCTCGATGCCGGTCAGGTCGCCCTTGTGGACGGTGCGGTCGAAAGTCTGGCCGGCAAACGCCTTCTGGTGGACGGTGCCGTCCGGGTTGCGGTCGAAGAAACAGCCGACCTCGTTCTCCAGCTCGCGGATGCGCACCGGCGCCTGCTCGACCAGCAGCCAGGCGAGGTCCTGGTCGTTGAGCCAGCCGCCGCCCTCGATCGTGTCCATGAAGTGGCGCTCGACCGAGTCGCCGGGCGCGAGCGCGACGTTGTAGCCGCCCTGGACCATGCGGGTGCAGCCGCACTTGCCGAGCAGGCCTTTCACCGCGATCGTCACCTCGAGGTCGGGCGACGCCTGCTTGGCGTGCAGCGCCGCCAGCAGGCCGGCCCCGCCGGCGCCGAGAATGAGCACGTCGGTGTCGAGTTGATTCATTCGTCAAGAAATCAGTCGGACGCGCCGAGGCCGGCGAGGATGGCGTCGCGCCGCGCCGCCGCGTCGCCCTGCACCCGCGCATAGAGCGATCCGCCGTGCGCGTCCATGGCGACCAGCAGCGGCCCAAACCCCTTGATGCGGAAGCGCCACAGGCTTTCCGGATGCAGGTCGTCGAGGTCGACGTCCTCGATCGCCTCGACCCAGGTGGTCTCGAGCGCCGCAGCCCCGCCCACCACCGCCAGATAGGCGCCGCCGAGATCGCGGAACGCGGCGAGGGTCTGCGGCCCCATCCCGCCCTTGCCGATGATCAGGCGCGCGCCGTGGCGCTCCATCAGCGGCCGGGTGAAGCGCTCCATGCGCATCGAGGTGGTCGTGCCGACGCACAGCGGCGCGTAGCCGGCGGGATGCTCGGGCGACGGCGCGACCTTGCGCACGTTGGGCGCGGTGTGAATGAGCGCGTGGCCGGCGAGGTCGAGGCGCGTCTCGCGGCCGCGGTCGAACATGGCGATGAGCGTGCCGTCGCGGATGCCGTAGAGCGTGCGCTCGAGCGTGACCGTGTCGCCCACCTTGAGCGCACGCACCTGCGCCTCGGTCAGCGGCGGTTCGAGCACATGGTGAGTCATTATCGTTTGTTACCTGCAAATAACACCGACGTCATCCTGAGGTGCGAGCGAAGCGAGCCTCGAAGGATGGCGACAAGCGAGTCCTCTTCCATCCTTCGAGGCCGGCCTGCGGCCGGCGCCTCAGGGTGAAGTCGCGTTTGTTTCTTTCACACAAACGAAATTCCGCCCGGGGTGATGATCGCGCTCGCGCGGCGCGCCGAGTGGCATTGGATGTTCACCGCCACCGGGTTCATGGTGATGTGGGTCGCGGCGACCTCGACGTGAACCCGAAACGCGGTGGAAAATCCGCCGAGCCCCTGCGGCCCGATGCCCAGCTCGTTCACCGCCTCGCTCAGCTCGGCCTCGATCAGCGCCCCCTCCGGGTCGGCGCAGGAGGTGCCGAGCGGGCGGGTCGCGGCGATCTTGGCGAGATGCATGCACAAGTCGGAGGTGCCGCCGATGCCGACGCCGACGATGGTGGGCGGGCACACGCGGCCACCCAGCTCGATCACCCGATCGATGACGAAGCGCTTGATGGCGCCGGCGCCGTCGGCCGGGATGAGCATCTCGAGGAACGAGCCGTTCTCCGAGCCCGAGCCCTTCGGGATCATCTCGATCTCGAGCGTCTCCTCGCGCGCGTCGAAATCGATGTTGATGATCGGGATGCGCACGCCGCACGAGGTCTGCTCGTTCCGCCGCGTGATCGGGTGCACGACCGAGGAGCGCAGCGGATGCTCCGTGGTCGCCCGCGCACAGCCGCGGCCGATCGCCTCCTTCAGCTCGACCCCGTCGAGATCGACGTTGCGGCCGATGGTGACGTTGTAGATCGGGATGCCGGTGTCCTGGCACAGCAGGTTGTCGGTGCGCTCGGCGACCGCGATGTTCTCCACCATGGTGCCGAGCACGGTGCGGCCGACCGCGTCGGTCTCGCGCCGCATCAGCTCGCCGAAGCCGGCCTTGATGTCCGGCGGCAACAGCTTGAGCGCGCGCACGTAGAGCGTCTTGCTCAGCTCCTCGATTTCCTTGGGATCGATCTGCATGGCCCGATCCTAGCGCATGTTCCGGCGAAGTGGATACCGGTTCGCCGACAGGAACATGCGCCACTCAATAGCTCGCATTGAGGAGGAAAAGAAGTCCGACCATGAGCGCGGCGCCGAGGCAGGCCGAGACGGTCGCCGCGGTGCGGTCGCGCCAGGGCAGGAACTCGATCGCCAGCACACGCAGCCCGAGCGCCATGTGGGTCGCCAGCGCGATGACGAGCGCCCATTCGGCGAGCTTTGCGGCCGGGTGCCGCGTGACCGCCAGGAACGAGTCCAGTGCATCCGCCCCGTTCAACGCGAGCCCGAGCGCGATGAAGTGCGCCGGCAGGAAGATGGCGAGCGCCAAGCCGGACAGGCGATGCAGCAGCGCCGCGAGGAAGCCGGGCTGCCGGTGCGCCGCGCGGATCATAGGAAGACCGCGAGGGCGGCGCGCAGCCCGAGCACGAGGAGCAGCAGGGCGAACAGGCCGAGCGCGATGTCGAGCGAGCGTCCGCGCCAGGTCGTCCATTCGCGCAAAACGTTCCGCAGCCCGATCGGCGCATGCACCGCGACGGCCAGCACGAAGATCGCATAGAGCGCGAGGAACCTGAAGCTGCCGTGGGTCCGCGCCAGCACGTCGGCGGCGCTCATGCCGGCGCGCGCCGCGTAAATGATGGTCGCCAGATGCACGCTCACGGCCAGCGCCAGCACGGCGGCGCTCAGGCGCTGGGCGATGAACAGGCCGGCGCTCACCGGGTCCTCCGCAGCGCGCGCGCGACGGTCGCCCGCTTGAGCCCGGCGATCGCATAGGTCGGCGCCAGCCCCTTGGGACAGAATTGCGTGCAGCTCATGTGGGTGTGGCACAGGTGGCACCCGGAGCCGGCGGAGACGGCCGCGATGCGCGCCGCGTTGCCGCGGTCGCGCACGTCGTTGAGGAGCGTCCATGCGCGGTTGAGCGCCGCCGGGCCGAGATAGTCGCGGTCCCAGGCGACCACGTCGCAGGCGGAATGGCAGATGCCGCAGCCGATGCACTCGATGCCGGCGTCCGCCGCCCGGCGCTGCGCGCTTGCCGGCGGCACCACGGCGAAGCCCTCGCTCGGGCTGGGGCCGGGCTCGAAATGGCCCTTGGCGTCGCGCCACTTGTCGAAGAAATCGGTCATCTCGACCGCGAGATCCTTGACCACGGCAAAATTGCGCAGCGGCTCGAGGCGCAGCACCGCGGCACCGCCGAGCGCCAAGGCGACGCGCGTGCGGCAGGTCCAGCGCGGGCGGCCGTTCACCACCATGGCGCAGGAGCCGCACATGCCGACCCGGCAGGCGAAGCGATAGGCGAGCGTCGGATCCTGGTCGCGCTGGATCTCGCTGACCACGTCGAGCACGGTCTGGTTGACGCGGCGCGGCACGCGGAATGTTTGGAACGACCCGGCTGCGGCGCCGCGCCAGACCTCTACGTCCAGCAGGGGCGCGGAGGCTTCGTTTGCCATCGCGGCCGTCATCAGCTTCCGGGGAGCCGATACGCGTCGGAAAAGAACATGTCGCGCCAGCTCGCCGGTTTCACCGGCAGCATGCCGGCCCGGCTCATGAACTCCGCATAGGCCATGATCTTCTTCGGCACCATCGTCCACTCGTTCTCGGGCAGCCGGATCAGCTTCTCGATGTAGTCCGCCGACAGCTTGGAATTTTCCGCCCTGACCCAGATCGCCGCGGCAGCGGCCGGGTCCCGGGCGATGCTCTGCATCGCCTCGTCGAGCGCGGCGATGAACGCCTCCACCAGCTTCGGGTTCTCGGCGTGGAATTTGCCGGTGGTCCACACGAGATTGAACGTGTGCGGGCCGCCCAGCACCTCGTAGCTGTCGAGGATCTTGCGCACCCGCGGGTCGGCCAGCTCCTGATACATGAAGGGCGCGGAGGTGAAGTGCGCGGTGATCTCCGAGCGGCCGCTCAGCAGCTGGGCAAGCCCGTCGGGATGGCTGAGCGAGACGGTGAGGGGATCGAGCCGATACTGCTGCCCGGGACCGAACGCGCTCTCGGCGGCCATCTGCAGGGTGATCGCCTGGATCGACACGCGCAGCGCCGGCAAGGCGATGCGGTCGCGGTCGGTGAAGTCCTTGATGCTTTTGACGCTCGGATTGATGCTGGTGAGATAGAGCGGCATCGCGTTGAGCGCCGCCACCGCTTTGACGGCGAAATTCTCGCGCGTCTTGCCCCAGATGCTGAGCAGCGGCCCCACCCCGCCCGAGACGAAATCGACGCTGCCGGAAATGAGCGCCTCGTTCATCGGCGTGCCGCTGGTGAGCTGCACCCACTCGGTTTTCACCTCGAGGCCGAGCCTGCGGGCGTGCGCCTCGATCAGCTTCTTGTCCTCGATCAGGGTGAGCGGCAGGTAGGAAATGCCGAACTGCTTGGCGACACGGACGGTCTTGGTCTGCGCCGCGGCGGTGCCCATCGTCAGGATCAGGCCGAGCGCGACGAGGAGCCCGGCTGTGAAGCTTCTTCTCGGCGGAACTGGTCGCTGCATGTTCGCTCCCCCGGCCCGGTTCTAGCGGCTCGTTCGAGCGGGGTCGAGCCGCGCCAGCCGGTCGAGCGCGCCCTGCAGGATGAACGCCGCCGCGTGCTGGTCGATCACCGCCGCGCGCTTGGCGCGGCTCGCGTCGCCGGCGATCAGCTCGCGCTCGACCGCGGCGGTGGAGAGCCGCTCGTCCCACAGGGCAATCGGCAGCTCGGTCATGCGCGCAAGATTGCGGGCGAAGGCGCGGGCCGATTGCGCGCGCGGGCCTTCCGAGCCGTCCATGTTGATCGGCAGCCCGAGCACGAAGCCGACCGCCCGGCGTTCGCCGGCGAGCGCCAGCAGGCGGGCGGCGTCCGCCTTGAAGGTTTTGCGCGAAATGGTCTCGACGCCGGTTGCGAGCCGCCGGTCGGGATCGGAGGTCGCGACCCCGATGGTCTTGGTCCCGAGATCGAGCCCGATCAGGGAACCGCGCGGAGGAAGATGGGCGGCCGCCTCGACCAAGCTCAGGATGGGCGCGGGCATCGGCGTTGCCTACCACGCAGGCCGAGCGCGAGCCAATGCGGCGCGCGCCGCTCGGTTGCCGGGGAATTCGCGCCTCTGCTATAGGGCGCGCGCAAGGCGCCGCGCCTGCGTCCGCCGAATGAGGCCCCATGTCCGTCGACGCCAAGACCGTGCGCGACATCGCGCATCTCGCCCGCATCGCGGTGAGCGATGAGGAGGTCGAGCATCTCAGGGGCGAGCTCAACGCCATCCTGGCCTTCGTCGAGCAGCTCGTCGAGGTCGACGTGACGGGCGTCGAGCCGATGACCTCGGTCACCCCGATGACGATGAAGAAGCGCGCCGACGTGGTCACCGACGGCGGCGATCCGGACGCCATCCTCAAGAACGCGCCGGCGCGAGAAGATCATTATTTCGTCGTGCCGAAAGTGGTGGAGTGACCAGAGCATGATCCCGAAAAGTGGGCACCGGTTTTCGGAAAAGATCATGCTCCAGCAAGAGGCTAGAGCGGGATGACGATTCATCCCGCTCTAGCGCCGCCATGACGGATCTCACGACGCTCACCATCGCCGAGGCGCGGGCGGGGCTTGCCGGCAAAGAGTTCAGCGCGGCCGAACTGACCGACGCGCACCTTTCCGCGATGGAGCGCGCACGCAGCCTCAATGCCTTCGTGCTGGAGACGCCCGAGGCGGCGCGCGCCATGGCGAAGGCGGCCGATGCGCGGCTGGCGGCCGGCGACGCGCGTGTGCTCGAGGGAATCCCGATCGCGGTGAAGGACATGTTCTGCACCGCGGGCGTGCGCACCACCGCCTGCAGCCGCATCCTCGAGCCGTTCGTGCCGACCTATGATTCGACCGTCACGTCAAACCTGTGGCGCGACGGCGCGGTGCTGCTGGGCAAGACCAACAACGACGAGTTCGCCATGGGCTCGTCGAACGAGACCTCCTGCTTCGGCCCGGCGGTGTCGCCATGGCGGCGCAAGGGCGCGAACACGCAGCTGGTGCCGGGCGGCTCGTCGGGCGGCTCGGCCGCGGCGGTCGCCGCGTGCCTCGCGCCCGGCGCGGTCGGCACCGACACCGGCGGCTCGATTCGCCAGCCCGCCGCGCTCACCGGCGTCGTCGGCCTCAAGCCGACCTACGGGCGCTGCTCGCGCTGGGGCATCGTCGCGTTCGCCTCTTCGCTCGACCAGGCGGGACCTTTCGCGCGCTCGGTGCGCGACGCCGCGATCCTGCTGCGCTCGATGGCCGGACACGACCCCAAGGACACGACCTCGGTCGACCGGCCGGTGCCCGACTACGAGGCCGCGGTCGGCCGCGCGGTCAAGGGCATGCGCATCGGCATCCCGAAGGAATACCGCGTCGAGGGCATGGCGGCGGAGATCGAGGCGCTGTGGGAGCAGGGCCGCGAGTGGCTGACACGCGCGGGCGCCGAGGTGGTCGAGGTGTCGCTGCCGCACACCAAATACGCGCTACCGGCCTATTACATCGTGGCGCCGGCCGAGTGCTCGTCCAACCTCGCGCGCTACGACGGCGTGCGGTATGGCCTGAGGAAGCCGGGCCGCGACCTGATCGACACCTACGAGGCGACA
>DASPZC010000034.1:0-8618 GCA_035636455.1 Xanthobacteraceae bacterium | reverse complement strand
TGCACGCGCGCGACGTGGTGGTGCCGCTCTATCCCCGGCGCGCGCCGATCCGCGTCACCGCGCCGGTGCCCGAGCACATGCGCGCGCGGCTCGCGGCATGCGGCTTTGCGGATGAGCAGACACCGGATGGGAGCGGCGCGTCCGCGCGTGTCAGTACAGATGCGCCTTGATGCGTGCGGGCGCCTCGCGGTCGTAGGTCGCGGCATCGACCTTGCCTTGGGTGATAGCCGCCACCATGGCGCCGGTGCTCGGCAGCTTCGACCGCTCGATCCGCGTCGCCGGATCCCACAGCTTCGAGCGCACGATCGCCTTGGCGCACTGGAAATAGGCCCGCTCGACCGTCACCACGATGACGCAGCGCGGCGCCTTGCCGTCGACCGTAAAACTTTCCAGCAGCGCCGGCTCGGTCGAGATGGCGGCGCGGCCGTTGACCCGCATGGTCTCGGCCACGCCCGGGATCAGGAACAACAGCGCCACGCGCGAGTCGCGCACGATGTTGCGCAGACTGTCGATGCGGTTGTTGCCGCGCCGGTCGGGGATCATCAGCGTCTTCGCGTCGGCGACGCGCACGAAGCCAGGCGCGTCGCCGCGCGGCGAGCAGTCGAGCCCCTCGGGACCGCAGGTCGCGAGCGCACAGAATGGCGCCGCCTCGATCAGCGCGCGGTAGTGCGGACCGATGCGATCGATCTCCTTGAGCAGCGGCGTTTCCAGCGGCTTCGCATACATGGCCTCGAGCTGCGCCATGGTGGCCACCAGGTGATCGGTCATCGCGTCCTCTCCAAGAGCGTCACGCGGCCAGTAGCTGCCGGCCGTCGTGGCCGGCGATGGCGACGTCGAGCATCGTGCCGGGCGCGGCAGGCGCGGCCAGCCGCACCGGCGTGAACTGCTCGGTGCGCCCGACGCCGCCCGTCTCCGCCAGCACCCGCCGGCGCGTTCCGACTTCGCCGGCGAGATGGCGCGCGAGGGCCGCCGCGCCGCGTTCGCGCAGGCGCCGCGCGCGCTCCTTCGCGACGGCACGAGGCACCTGGGGCATGCGCGCCGCCGGCGTGCCCGGCCGCGGCGAGAACGGAAAGACGTGCAGGTGGGTGAGCCCGCACTCCTCGACGAAATCGAGCGAGCGGGCGAACATCGCCTCGGTCTCGGTCGGGAAGCCGGCGATGACGTCGGCGCCGAACACCACATCGGGGCGTAGCCGCCGCACCTTTTCGCAGAACGCGATGGCGTCGGCGCGGCGATGGCGGCGCTTCATGCGCTTGAGGATCATGTCGTCGCCCGCCTGCAGCGAGAGATGCAGATGCGGCATCAGCCGCGGCTCGCCGGCGAGCGCATCGAGCAGATCATCGTCCGCCTCGATCGAATCGATCGAGGAGAGCCGGAGCCGTTCCAGCTCCGGCACGTGCTTGAGGATCTGCCGTACCAGCCGCCCGAGCCGTGGCGCGCCCGGCAGATTGTCGCCGTAGCTCGTGAGATCGACGCCGGTGAGCACCACCTCGCGGTAGCCGTTCTCGACCAGCCTGCGCACCTGGGCGACCACCTCTCCCATCGGCACCGAGCGCGACGGGCCGCGCCCATACGGGATGATGCAGAAGGTGCAGCGGTGATCGCAGCCGTTCTGCACCTGCACGAACGCCCGCACCCGGCCGTCGATGCCGTCGATCAGGTGCAGCGCCGTGTCCCTCACCGCCATGATGTCGTTGACGACGGCCTTCTCGCCGCCGTCGATCCCGAATGCGGCGCGGGTCGCGGCCCACGCCGCGGCGTCGAGCTTCTCGGCATTGCCGAGCACTCGATCGACCTCGGCCATCGCGGCAAAGGTCGCCGGCTCGGTCTGCGCCGCGCAGCCGGTGACGACGATGCGCGCCTGCGGCCGTTCGCGCCGCAGCCGGCGGATCGCCTGGCGCGCCTGGCGCACCGCTTCGCCGGTGACCGCGCAGGTGTTGACGATCACGGCGTCGTCGAGCCCGCCGGCGGCGGCGGCGCGGCGCATCACCTGCGACTCGTAGGTGTTGAGCCGGCAGCCGAAGGTGACGACCTCGATGCCCATCGTCATGCCGCTGCGAACAGGGCCGGGTCGAACCGCCCGGCAAATTCGTATTCGACCGGGCCGGTCATCAGCACATGGTCGTCGCGCTCGCGCCATTCGATCGCGAGATCGCCGCCCGGCAGCGTTACTGTCACCTGGCGGCCGGTGCGCCGGGTGCGCGCGGCGGCGACCGCCGCGGCGCACGCCGCCGACCCGCACGCGCGCGTGAGGCCGGCGCCGCGCTCCCACGTGCGCACGTTGATGTGCTCGCGCGAGGCGACGGCGGCGAGCGAGATATTGGCGCGCTCGGGAAAGATCGGGTGGTTCTCCAGCAGCGGGCCGAAGCGCGCGAGGTCGTAGGGCGCGACGTCGTCGACCCAGAAGATCGCGTGCGGATTGCCCATGTTGACCACCGAGGGCGAATGCAGGATCGGCTTGTCGATCGGGCCGATCTGCAGCTCGATTGCGCGCGTGTCGCGGAATTCCTCGGCCAGCGGGATCTCGTCCCAGCGCAAGCGCGGCGCGCCCATGTCGACGGTGAACAGGCCGCCGGCCTTCCAGCAATTGACGAGGCCGGCCTTGGTCTCGACCGCCAGCGCGTCCTTGCCGGTCTCCGCGAACACGAGCGAGGCGAGGCAGCGCATGCCGTTGCCGCAGGCGCCCGCTTCCGAACCGTCGTTGTTGTAGATGCGCACGAACGCGTCGGTGCCGGGCGTGCGCGGCGGATAGAGCGCCATCAACTGGTCGTAGGGCGCGCCGCCCGGCCCGGCGGCGGCACGCGCTTCCGCGGAGGTGATCGCGGTCGGCGCCGCGCGCAGGTCGACCAGCACGATCTCGTTGCCGAGGCCGTTCATCTTGACAAAGGTGTGGTCGGCAAGCGCGCTCATGGGCGGCTCTTATATGGCCGAAACGGCCGGTTTTGCCAGTCGGAGCATTTTTTCCCTCGCGAAAGGGTGAGCAGCCTTGCGGTTTTCCGGCAGGTCAAGCGCAAGCCGGCATGGTAAAGATCGCGCAGGTTGCCTGCGGGCCGCGGGTTTCTCGTCAACCGGGCTCGCGGGCCATACGGGGCGGCCGGGGCCCAGAGGAGAAGTCGATGCACTGCCTTGGCAAGCTTTTGTCGACGGCCTTGGCCGTCGCCGCTCTGGCGCTCGCGGCCCCGGCCTCGCTGCGCGCCCAGCCGGCCCCCGCCCCGGGCCAGCCGTTCGCCGAAGAGGTAACGCTGACCGCCAAGCCGATCGTCTACCTGAAGGGCACCGCCACCTGGGACACGGCGTTCGACACGCTCGTCGACTCGTACAAGTCGGTCTACACCTTCCTCGACCGCCAGGGGATCAAGCCGGCCGGCCCGGCCATGACCATCTACACCGCCTCCGACGATACCGGGTTCGAGTTCCAGGCCGCGGTTCCGGTGGCCGAGCCGCCGAAGGACCCGCCGCAAGGCGACCTCACGGTGGGCACCTCGCCCGAAGGCAAGGCGCTCAAGTTCATCCACCGCGGCTCGTACGATTCGCTCGACACCACCTATGATGCGATCACCCATTACCTCGACGAGAACAAGCTCGAGGCCAAGGAACTCTACGTCGAGCAATACGTGACAGATCTGCTCAGCACGCCCGAGGACAACCTGGTCATCGAGGTGCTGGTGCCGATCAAATAGAAGCTTTTCCCGGATGCAGTGCAGCGCGCAGCGGTGCACTGCCGATCCGGGATCTCATGCATCTGGACCCCGGGTCTGCAGCGCAACACTTCGTGCTGCGCTGCGCCCGGGGAACGCCAACCTCACAGCTCCCACACCTCGCCCGGGCGCAGCAGGCGGAAGCGCTCCTCCCCAACGCCCGCCGCCGCGCGCGCGGCGACGAGCGCCTCGACCGGCGCCTCGATCGCCTCGTCGGTGAGCTGAAACGTCCCGTAATGATGGGCGAGCGCAAGCTCGGCGCCGCTGTCGAGGAACGCCTGCACGGCTTCGGGCGGGTTCATGTGCTGCGCGCCCATGAACCAGCGCGGCTCGTAGGCGCCGATCGGCAGGATAGCGAGGCGGAACGGCCCGTAGCGCTCGCGCGCTGCACGGAAGTGACGCCCGTCCCCGTAGCCGGAATCGGCGATGTGCAGGATGCGCCCGGCGGGCGTCTCGATGGCGAAGCCCGCCCACAGCGCCCGGTTCCGGTCGAACAGGCCGCGCGCCGACCAGTGGCGCGCCGGAACGAGCGTCGCGGTGACGCCCGGGCCGAGGTCGACGCGCGCATGCCAATCGAAGGCCTCGGCGGCGATCGCCGAATCGTGCGCCCGCATGATCGCGTCGTTGCCGAGCGGCGTGATCACCCGCGGCCGGTGCGCGGCGGCAAGCCGCGACAGGGTGGCGACGTCGAGATGATCGTAATGGTTATGCGAGACCAGCACCGCGTCGATCGGCGGCAGCGCGTCGAACGCGACGCCCGGATCGTTGACCCGCCGCGGCCCGGCGAAGGTCAGCGGCGAGGCGCGCTCCGACCAGACCGGATCGACCAGCAGGTTGAGGCCGGCAGTCTGGATGAGCAAGGAGGCGTGACCGACATAGGAGATGCGCCAGGCCGGCCCGGCCACGCGCGCCGGCGGGCGATCGGCGTGCGGGCTCGGCGCCCAGGCGGGCCATTGCGCCTTGGCGGGCCCGGTCCACCATCGCACCATGTCGCCGATGCCTTTCGGCGGCACGCCGTCCGGATCGACGAAGCGCAGCCCGTCGAAATGGTCGGACACCGGCCCGTCGTAGTAGCGCGCCATGCCGGCGCGCGCCGCCAGCCCGCCGAGACCGACCGCGGAGAGGGCGGCAAGCGCAGCGAAAATACGGCGGCGGGACAGCTTCATCGGAGCGCTCTTTCGCGCCTGTATGATACGGGGGCGCGGCAATTCATAGACCGGCTGGCGCGCCTTGACTTGGGATGAGCGCCTCCCTAGGTTCCGCCCGCTCTCGATAGAGCCGTCAATGCAATCGCCGACCGGCCCATGGAGGCCGGAGGCCAACGCCCGACAGCGCGATGCGCCCTCGGGCGCAAAGGTGTTTGGACTTTCCGCTCCCTCTCCCCTCCGGGGAGAGGGAAAGCAAAGAGAACTACGAGGTTCGGGCAAGCATGTTCGACAGCCTGTCGGAGAAGCTCGGCGGCATTCTCGATCGCCTGACCCGGCGCGGCGCGCTCACCGCGGCGGACGTCGACGCGGCGCTGCGCGAGGTGCGCCGCGCGCTGCTCGAAGCCGATGTCGCCCTCGACGTGGTGCGCGGCTTCGTCGACCGGGTGCGCGAGCGCGCGGTGGGCGTCGAGGTGGTGCGCTCGGTCACGCCCGGCCAGATGGTCGTCAAGGTCGTGCACGACCAGCTGATCGAGACGCTCGGCGCCGACAGTCAGCCGATCGACCTCAACGCGCCGGCACCGGTGCCGATCATGCTGGTCGGCCTGCAGGGCTCCGGTAAGACGACCACTGCCGCCAAGCTTGCCCGGCGCCTCGCCGAGAAAGCCAGGCGCAAGGTGCTGATGGCCTCGCTCGACACGCGCCGTCCCGCCGCCATGGAGCAGCTCGCGGTGCTCGGGCGGCAGACCGAAACCGACACGTTGCCGATCGTCGAGGGGCAGACGCCGACCCAGATCGCGCGCCGGGCGATGGAAGCCGGGCGCCTCGGCGGCTTCGACGTGGTGCTGCTCGACACCGCCGGCCGCACCACGCTGGACGAAGCGATGATGGCGGAGGCCGCCGAGGTCAAGCGTGCCGCGAGCCCGCACGAGGTGCTGCTCGTCGCCGACGCGCTCACCGGCCAGGACGCCGTCAACCTCGCCCGCGCGTTCGACCAGCGCGTCGGCCTCACCGGCATCGTGCTCACCCGCATCGACGGCGACGGGCGCGGCGGCGCCGCGCTCTCCATGCGCGCGGTCACCGGCAAGCCGATCAAGCTCGTCGGCACCGGCGAGCAGCTCGACGCGCTCGAGGATTTCCATCCCGCCCGCATCGCCGACCGCATCCTCGGCATGGGCGACATCGTCTCGCTGGTCGAGAAGGCGGCGGCGACCATCGACGCCGAGCGGGCGCAGCGCGTCGCCGAGAAGATGCGCAAGGGCGCGTTCGATCTCTCCGACCTGCGCGAGCAGCTCGAGCAGATGCAGAAGATCGGCGGCATGTCGGGCCTCATCGGCATGATGCCGGGCGTCGCCAAGATGAAGAACCAGCTCGCCGGCGCCAACCTCGACGACCGCGTGCTCAAGCGCCAGACCGCGATCATCGACTCGATGACGCCGAAGGAGCGGCGCAACCCGGACGTCCTCAAGGCGAGCCGCAAGAAGCGCATCGCCGCCGGCTCCGGCACGCGGGTCGAGGACGTGAACAAGCTGCTCAAGATGCACCGGACCATGGCGGACGTGATGAAGGCGATGGGCGGCGGCAAGCGCGGCCCGCTCGCCGGCTTCGCCAACATGCTCGGGCTCGGCGGCGGGATGCCGAGCCAGGCGGACCTGGCCCGGATGGCGGAAAAAATGCCGGGCGGATTGCCCGGCGCGCCCGGCCTGCCGCCCAATTTCCCCGGCGCGCCCGGCGGACTTCCCGGCCTCGGCGGCAAGCTGCCGGGGCTTGGCGGCATGCCCGGCCTGCCGCCGGGCTTCGACAAGGGTTTTGGCAAGAAGAAATGACGGCGCCGCCGTCGTTCGATCGAAACAGCATGATCCCGAAAAGTGGATACCGGTTTTCGGAAAAGATCATGCTGCAACAAAAAGGAAAGGATCAGGAATGTCTCTGAAAATCCGGCTTGCCCGCGCCGGCACCAAGAAGCGGCCGTTCTATCACATCGTGGTCGCGGACTCGCGCAGCCCGCGCGACGGGCGCTTCATCGAGCGGCTCGGCTTCTTTTCGCCGCTCACCCCGAAGGACCAGAAGGAGCACCGGCTCAAGCTCGACCTCGACAAGGTGAAGGCGTGGCTCGCCAAGGGCGCGCTGCCGACCGACCGGGTGCTGCGCTTCCTCGACGAGGCCGGCGTGATGAAGCGCACGGCGCGCAACAATCCGCAGAAGGCAAAGCCGAAGAAGAAGGCGCAGGAGCGCGCGGCCGCGGCGGCCGGCGGAGCGCCGGCCGAAGGCGCGGCGCCCGGCAGCGCCCCGCCCCCGGCGGCGAGCTGAGGCGCTTGGGCAAGCGGCCCGCACGGGCGTTCGATCCGGCCGCTCGCGCGCAAGCGGACAAGGGCAATCGCGTCCTCGTCGCCGCCATCGGCGCCCCGCACGGCGTGCGCGGCGAGGTGCGGCTGCGCTCCTTCACCGCCGACCCGATGGCGGTGATGGCCTACGCGACGCTGGAAGCCGAGGACGGCCGCAGTTTTCGGCTCGAGAGCGCGCGGCCGTCGGGCAAGGATGTCCTCGTCGTGCGGTTCGCCGGGATCGCCGATCGCGACGCCGCGGAACGCCTGCGCGGCATCCAACTCTTCGTTCCGCGCGCACGGCTTCCGGCGATCGAGGAGCCGGAGACGTTTTATCACGCCGACCTGATCGGCCTTTCGGTGGTCGGGCCGGACGGCGCCGCGCTCGGCACCGTGGCGGCGATCCAGAATTTCGGCGCCGGCGACCTCGTCGAGATCAGGCCGCCCCAGGGCCCGACCATGCTGCTGCCGTTCACCGAGGAGGTCGTTCCGGTGGTCGACGTCGCCGGCGGGAAGCTGGTGGTGAACCCTCCCCTGCAGGGGGAGGGTCGGCGCGCGAAGCGCGCCGGGGTGGGGCCAACAGCGCAACCCTCGGAGATTGGCGCAGGGTCACCCCCACCCGCCGCCGCTTCGCGGCGGCGACCTCCCCCCTCCAGGGGGAGGTAGGGGCCGAGCCATGTGGTCCGCGACCGTCCTCACCATTTTCCCCGAGATGTTCCCGGGGCCGCTGGGCTTGAGCCTAGCCGGCAAGGCGCTGGAGAGGGGTCTGTGGTCGCTCGATGCGGTCGACATCCGCGGCTTTGCCGCCGACCGCCACCGCTCGGTCGACGACACGCCGGCCGGCGGCGGACCCGGCATGGTGATGAAGGCGGATGTGCTCGCCCGCGCCATCGACACCGCCGCGGCCGACGGCCGCCCGCGTCTGCTGATGAGCCCGCGCGGCGTGCCGCTCACCCAGGAGCGCGTGGCGGCGCTGGCGGCGGGGCCGGGCATCGTTGCGGTGTGCGGGCGGTTCGAAGGGGTGGACGAGCGGGTGATCGAGGCGCGCGGGCTCGCGGAAGTGTCGATCGGCGATTATGTGCTCTCCGGCGGCGAGATCGCCGCCCTGGCGCTGATCGACGCGTGTGTGCGGCTGCTGCCGGGCGTCATGGGCGAGGAAGCCTCGGCCGGCGAGGAAAGCTTCGCCGCGGGGCTGCTGGAATCCCCGCAATATACCCGCCCGCAGGTGTTCGAGGGCCGCCCGATCCCCGAGGTGCTGCTGTCCGGCGACCACGAGAAGATCGCCGCCTTCCGGCGCGCCGAGGCCGAGCGCCTCACCCGCGAGCGGCGGCCGGACCTGTGGGCGGCGCGCGGCAGCGGTGACAAGCGGTGAGGTCGCTCACGGATCGGCCGGGCGCAATTACCTCTCCCCGCAAGCGGGGAGAGGTCGACGCGCGAAGCGCGTCGGGTGA
>DASPZC010000033.1:0-5333 GCA_035636455.1 Xanthobacteraceae bacterium | reverse complement strand
CTACCTGCCCTATGTGCTGCCGGGCGAGACCGTCGAGGTCGAGCCGGTTCCCGGCCATGCGGACCGGCGCCATGCGGTGCGCATCGAGAGCGCGAGCCCCGCGCGCATTGCGCCGATCTGCCCGCATTTCGGCGTGTGCGGCGGCTGCGCGCTGCAGCACTGGAGCGCGGCGCCCTATCGCGCGTGGAAGCGCGAGCTCGTGGTGTCGGTGCTGGCGCAGGCCGGCCTCGCGGCGCCGGTCGACGATCTCGTCGATGCACACGGCGCCGGCCGTCGGCGCGCCGTGTTCCACGCCCGCTTCGGCGGCCACGACGTGCTGGAGGTCGGGTTCGCCGCTTACCGCGCCCATCACGTGGTGGCGATCGATCGCTGCCCGGTGCTGGCGCCGGAACTGGCCGGCGCGGTCGAGGCCGCATGGGCCATCGCCGAGCCGCTGCGGCGCGAAGGCAAGCCGCTCGACATTCAGGTCACCGCCAGCGAAGTCGGCCTCGATGTCGATGTGCGCGGTTCCGGGCCGTTGCGGCCGGAGCTGATCGCGGACCTCGCCCGGGTGGCGCAGAAGCACCGCCTGGCGCGGCTGACCCGGCACGGCGAGCTGATCGCGCAGCGCGCCGCGCCGACGGTACGCATGGGTCGCGCACGCGTAAAACTGCCGTCCGGCGCCTTTCTGCAGGCGACCGCCGAGGGCGAAGCAACGCTGGCGCGGCTTGTCGGTGCGCATGTGGGCGAGGCCCGCAGCATTGCCGACCTGTTCGCCGGCCTCGGCCCGTTCGCGCTGCGCCTTGCCGAGCACGCACGCGTGACCGCGGCCGACAGCGATCGCACCGCGATCGCCGCGCTGCGTCAGGCCGCGGCGGGTACGCCGGGCCTCAAGCCGGTCGCCGCCGAGCCGCGCGATCTCTTTCGGCGGCCGTTCGTGCCAGCGGAACTCGGGCCTTTCGACGCGGCCATCTTCGATCCGCCGCGCCAGGGCGCCGAGGCGCAGGCGCGCGCGCTCGCCGGCTCAAAGGTGCCGGTCGTGGTCGCCGTGTCATGCAACGCGGCTACCTTCGCGCGCGACGCCCGGTTGCTGGCCGCCGGCGGCTACCGCCTCGTCGCCGTCACGCCGGTCGACCAGTTCCGCTACACCGCGCACGTCGAGATCGTCGCCTGCTTCCGGCGCTAAAAAGCATCAGCTCCCACCCTCGTACTTGAACGAGACGTTGATCTTCGCGCGGTAGGCTTCGACCTTGCCCTTGCTGTCGAGCTGCATGTCGAGCTGGACGACTTCGGCGACGCGCAGGTCGCGCAACGATTTGCTCGCCCGCTCGACCGCCGTCTTCGCGGCGTCCTCCCAGGACGTGGGGCTGGTCCCGACCAGCTCGATGATCTTGTAGACGGAATTTGGCACGGCTTTCCTCCCTTGGTTTTGCCGGGAGTCCCGGCATCTACTGCAAATCGATCCCGCTGCCCCAGCGTTGCTGCCACATGCGCTCGCCGATGGTGCACGATATGCGCGGCGCCTCGGCGGCCGCCGGCACCACCCGCGCGTCCGGCACCCGCCCGGCGATCTCCAGCACCAGCTTGGTGCGCGCCGCCTCCTTGAACTTTTCGCGCTCCCTGATCGGCACCACGAAGGCGCCCGGCCCGCCGATCACGCAGTCCTCGTAGTAGATGTCGAGGTCCTTGATATCGATCGAGCCCGGCTGCGGCTCCTTGAGCATGATCGGCAGTCCGTTGATGGTGATGCCCTTGGCGACCGTCTCCTCGCGCATCGGCACGATCAGCGGGCCCTGGTTGTTGGTGCCGTCGCCGGAGACGTCGATCACGCGGCGGATGCCGCGCTGCCCGCTTTTCTCGAACAGCGGCACCGCGAAAGTCAGCGCGCCCGAGATCGAGGTGCGGTAGGCGCGCCGATAGGGCGCGCGGGAGATCTCGTCGGCGACCCCCTGCGCGCTCGCCGCGCCGTCGATCAGCCGCCACGGCACCACGATCTTCTGGTCCGTCACGCCCGCCCACTCGAAATAGGTGATGGCGATGCGGCTGTGGATGCCGCTCTTGAGCGCGTTGAGGAATTCCGCCGAGGTCAGCGCGAACACATAGCCTTCGCGCTGCAGCGCCTGCTCGTCCGGATCCATCGAATAGGATACGTCGACAGCCAGAATAAGCTCGACATCGACCGTGGTGGCGTCAGCCGACCGGACGCCCGCCGATTGCGCGAAGATGGCGGAGAAGGCGCCGGGCGTGCGCGCGCCGACGAGAACGATGGCTCCGACGATCGCAAGCGCCACACTCGTGCGAAGCCATCGCATGCCGATCCTCCACGCCCGTATCGTGGCACGCGAACCGGGAAAGGAAAAGGCGGCGCGTTGCTGATGCCGTGCAGCTCAGCCCTCGATCGCCTCGGTCGACAAGATTTCGATGCCGAAGCCGGCGAGGCCCACGTAGGTGCGCTGGGTGGAGGCGAGCAGGCGGATCGAGGAGATGCCCAGGTCCTTGAGGATCTGCGCGCCGAGCCCGACCTCGCGCCATTGGCGCGTGCGCGCCGCCTCCGACGCGCTGTCGCCGTTCGGGCGGATGGCGGTGATCGGCACCCCGGAGGTGCCGTCGCGCAGATAGACGATGACGCCGCTGCCCTCGCGCTTGAATCGCTGCAGCGCCGCATGGATCGGTTTGGCGCCGTCGAACACGTCGCTCACCACGTTGCCGCGATGCAGCCGCGCGAGGATGCCCTTGCCGTCGCCGATGCGGCCGTACACGAACGCCATGTGGTGCACGTGGTCGAACGGCGTGACGTAGGCGTAGCCCTGCAGCTTGCCGATCTCCGAGTTGACCGGAAACTCAGCGACCCGCTCGACCAGCTTGTCGCGTGCCTGGCGATAGGCGATGAGGTCGGCGACCGAGATCGTTTTCAGCCCGTGTTGCTCGGCGAAGGCGGCGACCTGCGGTCCGCGCATCACGGTGCCGTCGTCGTTCATCAGCTCCGCCAGCACGCCGACCGGCGGCAGCTTCGCCAGCCGGCACAGGTCGATGCACGCCTCGGTGTGACCCGAGCGCATCAGCACGCCGCCTTCCTTGGCGATCAGCGGAAACACGTGGCCGGGACGCACGAAATCGCCCGGGCCGGTATTGCCGTTGGCGAGCGCGCGCACCGTGCCGGTGCGCTCCTCGGCGGAAATGCCGGTGGTCAGCCCGTGGCGAAAATCGACCGAGACCGTGAACGCGGTGCCGAGCGGCGCGTCGTTCTCCGCCACCATCGGGTCGAGATGCAGGCGCTTGGCCTCATCGGAGGTGACCGGCGCGCACACGATGCCGGAGGTGTGGCGGATGACGAACGCCATCTTCTCCGGGGTGCACAGCGCGCCGGCGACGAACAGGTCGCCCTCGTTCTCGCGGTCGTCGTCATCGGTGACGATGACGAGTTCGCCGCGGGCGAAGGCCGCAATCACCTCGTCGACATGCGCAGGTCCGGGCACGGCAGACATGGTCCTCGGCGGTTGCCGGCGCGTCAGCGTCCGGGCGACGCGAACGGCCAGGCGGGGCCTTCGCCGACCTGGCCGCGCTGACGCAGATAATGGTCGGCGAGGATGCACGCCACCATGGCTTCGCCGATCGGCACCGCTCGGATGCCGACGCAAGGATCGTGGCGGCCTCTCGTCACGATCTCGGTCTCCCGGCCGTAGCGGTCGACCGTGCGGCGCGGCGAGAGGATCGACGAGGTCGGCTTGACGGCGAAGCGGGCGACGATCGCCTGGCCGGTCGAGATGCCGCCGAGGATGCCGCCGGCGTGGTTGGAGAGGAAGCGCGGCTTTCCGTCGTTGCCCATGCGGATCTCGTCGGCGTTCTCTTCCCCGCTGAAGGCGGCGGTGGCAAAGCCGTCGCCGATCTCCACCCCCTTGACCGCATTGATGCTCATCAGGCCTGCGGCGAGATCGGCATCGAGCTTGCCGTAGACCGGCGCGCCGAGGCCCGCCGGGACGCCGTCGGCCACGACCTCGATGACCGCGCCGATCGACGAGCCGGCCTTGCGAATGCCGTCGAGATAATCGGCGAACAGTTTCGCCGCCTCCGCATCGGGCGTGAAGAACGGGTTGCGGTCGACCTCGGCCCAGTCCCAGCGCGCACGGTCGATCTTGTGCGCGCCCATCTGGATCAGCGCGCCGCGCACGCTCAAGCCGGGCACGACCTTGCGGGCGATGGCGCCGGCGGCGACGCGCGTCGCGGTCTCGCGCGCGGAGGCGCGCCCGCCCCCGCGATAGTCGCGCAGCCCGTATTTGACGTCGTAGGTGAAGTCGGCGTGCCCGGGCCGATATGTGTCCTTGATCTCGGCATAGTCCTTCGAGCGCGGGTCGAGGTTGTCGATGACGAGCGTGATCGGCGTGCCGGTCGTCACTTGCTCGCTGCTTGCTTCGTCGACGAGCACGCCGGAGAGGATCTTCACCTCGTCGGTCTCGCGCCGCTGGGTGGTGAAACGCGATTGGCCGGGCCGGCGCTTGTCGAGATAGGGCTGGATGTCGGCGACGGTGAGCGGAATGCGCGGCGGGCATCCGTCGACCACGCAGCCGACCGCCGGCCCGTGGCTCTCGCCGAACGTGGTGACGCGGAAAAGATGGCCGAACGTGTTGAACGACATAGGCGCTCCGGTGCGCCGGTGTGGTAGCCCGCGGGTCCGGCCGGGTCAAATGTGCGCGCTGCAAGGAGCCCGCGGGCTCAGCCGTAACGGCTGATCTTCTTGTCGGCGAAGCAATAGACGATGCCCTGGCCGATCTCGATCAGCGGAGCCGTCTCGGGCGAGGCAATGCCGAGCACTTCGATCAGCGCGCGGGCGGTGCCGCCGTGGGCGACCACGACGGCGTCGCCGGCAAGGCTCGCGTGCCACTCGCGCACGCGCGCAGACACGTCGGCATAGCTTTCGCCGCCGGGCGGCGTGAAGCTCCACTTGTCGCGCTCGCGGCGGGCGAGCGCGGGAGCCTCGCGCGAGCGCACCTCCGCCAAGGTCATGCCTTCCCATTCGCCGAATTCGATTTCGCGCAAGCGCGGATCGACGCGGTAGGCGTCGCGATCCAACCCGAGCGCCGCGCGCATGATCTCCATGGTCTCGCGCGCGCGCCTGAGCGGGCTCGACACATAGGCATAGTCGGTCATCGCGCGGCCGTCGCGCGCGCAAAGCCCGCGCAGGATGCCGGCACACGCCTGCGCCTGTTGCCGGCCGACCGCGTTGAGGTCGGTGTCCTGCCGGCCCTGCAGCCGGCCTTCGACGTTCCAGTCGGTCTCGCCATGGCGGACGTAATAGAGAAGCGGCGGCTTCATGCGGGCACTGACAGTGCGTGCCCCGGGCGCAGCGCAGCACGAAG
>DASPZC010000032.1:0-2267 GCA_035636455.1 Xanthobacteraceae bacterium | reverse complement strand
ACTCCGGTGAAGGTGCCGGCGGCCGATTTTTCGATCGCGCGGCCGGCCGCAACCGAGCCGGTGAAGCACACATGATCCACCGCGCCCGAGCCGATCAGATCGAGCGTCGCCTCGTGGGTGAGCACGAGGTTGCGAAAGAGGCCTTCGGGCACGCCGGCTGCGTCCATGGCGGCCTGGAAGCGCTCGCCCACGAGCAGCGTTTGAGCGGCGTGCTTGAGGATGACGGCATTGCCGGCCATCAAGGCGGGAACGACGGAATTGACGGCGGTGAGATAGGGATAGTTCCACGGTGCGACGGTCAGCACGACCCCGAGCGGATCGCGCCTGACGTAGCGCTTGAAGCCGGCCCTCGGCTCGGGAATTTCCGGCGCCAGCGCGCGGTCGGCGATCGCCAGCATGTGGCGGGCACGTTCCTCGAAGCCGTTGAGCTCCCCTCCCCCGTAGCGCACCGGCCGGCCCATCTGCCATGCCAGCTCGACGGCGATCTCATCGCGCATCCCGAGCATGGCGTCGACGGCGCGGGAGAGAAGCCTGCGACGCTCGGCGAGCGGCACGCGGGCCCATTCGGCCTGCGCCTTGCGGGCCGCGCCGAGCGCGCGCGCGATCTCGGTCGCGGTCGCGGCCGGCCGCCGGGCGACCTCGCGTCCGTCGACCGGTGAGATGCACACGATGTCGGTCACGCGCCGCTCGCCCTATCAATACCGCTCGAACCCGCGCATCAGCTCCCAGTCGGTGACGCGGCGGTCGTACTCGAACTGCTCCCATTTCGCCGTGTGCACGTAGTGCTCGACGACGCCGTCGCCGAAGGCGGCGCGCAGCATCTTCGACCGCGCGAGGCAGTCGGCGGCCTCGCGCAAGGTTTTCGGCACTTCCGGCAGCGCCTTGCCCACGTAGGCGTCGCCTTCGTAGGCCGGCGGCAGCTTGAGTTTCTCGGCGACGCCGGCAAGTCCGGCCGCGACGAGCGCCGCAAAGGCGAGATAAGGATTGAGGTCGGCGCCGCCGATGCGGCATTCGATGCGGATGGCCTTGCCGCCTTCCCCGCACAGCCGAAATCCGGCGGTGCGGTTGTCGCGGCTCCATATGGTCTTGGTCGGCGCGAAGGTGCCGACCTGGAAGCGTTTGTACGAGTTGATGTGCGGCGCGAGAAAATAGGTGATGTCGCGCGCGTATTTGAGCTGGCCGGCGACGAAGGCGCGCATCAGCGCCGACATGCCGTGCGCGGCCGCGGCATCGAGGAACAGCGGCTTGCGGCCGGCCTTGTCCCACAGCGAGGCATGAATGTGCGCGCTCGATCCGGCGAGCCCGTAATTCCACTTCGCCATGAAGGTCACGCACTTGCCCTTGGCCCAGGCGATCTCCTTGATCCCATTCTTGAGGATTGCGTGGCGATCGGCCATCTCCAGTGCGTCGGCGTAGCGGACGTTGATCTCCTCCTGCCCCGGTCCCCACTCGCCTTTCGAATTCTCCACCGGGATGCCGGCGCCCTCGAGGCCGTTGCGCACCGCGCGCATCACGCCCTCTTCCTTGGTGGTCTGCAGGATGTGGTAATCCTCGATATAGGCGCCCGCGGTCTTGAGGCCGGCATAGCGCTTGCCCTGTGCACCGTCGTAGGTTTCGTCGAACAAATAGAACTCGAGCTCGGAGGCGAGGAACGCGCGCATGTTCGTGGCGGCGAGCCGCGCCACCTGCGCCCTGAGCACGGCGCGCGGGGAATGGGCGAGATCGTGCTGGTGATGATCGAGCACGTCGGCGAGCACCAGCGCGGTGCCGTCGAGCCACGGCACCTTGCGCAGCGTTGCCAGGTCCGGCTTGAGCACGAAATCGCCGTAGCCCTTGTCCCAGCTCGCCGCCGCGTAGCCCGGCACCGGCTCCATGTCGATGTCGTTGGCGAGCAGGTAATCGCAGGCATGGGTCTCCGCATGGGCGCCGGCGACGAAATACCCGGCCTGGAAGCGCTTGCCGACGAGCCGGCCCTGCATGTCGACCATGGCGACGATCACCGTGTCGATCTTTTCGGCCTTCACCGCCTTCTTCAGCTCGTCGAAGCTCAGCTTTCCCGCCATGCTCGGTTTCCTTCTGCTCGGCGATTTTATACCAGCGGCACTAGATGTAACCCGTCATCCTGAGGTGCTCGGCGCGTAGCGCCGAGCCTCGAAGGATGATCGGCCCCGCCCTGGCCGTCGCCCTTCGAGGCCCGCGCGTTCCGCGCGGGCACCTCAGGGTGACGGGGAACGTCAGACCGCGGCGATGGATTCGTCCAGGATGTC
>DASPZC010000031.1:0-8299 GCA_035636455.1 Xanthobacteraceae bacterium | reverse complement strand
CGGCATCTCGCCGGCCCGGCCGCAGCGGGCGCCACCGGGCCCCGCACTAAGTTCAAACAGCATCTGGAGGGAGAGAGCCCGGCCGCCATCGGCGGGTGGGCGTGCCTGCCGCCATCGGCGGGGCAAAATCAAAAGAGCAGTATACATGAAAAAATGAGAATGTCAATGCTGTGGCACTATACCGCTACAACATGTGATGGGCGTCGACTTCGGTTTCATCCACGCGACATGTACGCCTGCGATCCACGCGACATGTTCGCCTGCGAAAGGACACGAATCAACGTCAGCGCTTTTAGGTCGCTGGCGGACTTTGGCGTGCTAACGGACTTACGCCATTCGATACGTGTCAAGTCGCAGCCCAGCTGAACTGCGCCAACTTTCATCCAAGGTGCCCCGCAGAAGAGCCGTCAGCGCCTCACCTTGTGCTCGCGGACTCAAGACCATCGCTCCGGGCCCAGCTCGAGGGCTGAGGTCGTCTTACCCCTGCACGACCGCATGCCCGTGATCCTCGCGCCCAGCGACTACGATCGTTGGCTCGGCGACGAGCCCGATCCGGCGGACCTGATCAAACCATACCCGGCAGATGGGATGGCAAGCTGGCCCGTGAGCACTCGGGTCAATACGCCCAAGAACGATGACGCGGCCATTCTCGAGCGTGTCCAATTCACTGGATAAGATCGCTCGGTTATTCGGAGCAGGGCGATCGATTTTCCCCGTTCCTCGGGGCGTCGGGACATTCCGACCGAAGATGATTCTCTTTGGCCCTCAACGGCGCTGATTCGGCCGTTTTGTCGGAATGATCCTTGAAATCGCGCTGCTACGTGGGGCTTCCTAAACCGAAGGTCACAGGTTCGAGTCCTGTCGGGACCGCCAAGCTTCAAACATTTCAGTGCGAACATTGATCCCGCGCCGTTGAGCCGGCTTCATGAGCCGGCGCGGCGAGCGCTACCGACTGCCGCACGAAACCTTCAGGAGAAACCCCATGCCTCGCGTCCTTTACGAGCGCGACGGGCGCATCGCCCGCATTACGCTCAATCGCCCCGATGTCCTCAATGCGATTGACGATCGTCTCCCGGTCGAGCTTGAAGCGGCCGTCGAGGCCGCGAACGCCGACCCGGGCGTGCACGTGATCGTGCTCGCGGGCGCGGGGCGTGCGTTCTGCGTCGGCTACGACCTGACCTATTACGCGCAGGCGGCCGGGACGAACGCCGCCATGCAGGCCATGCCGTGGGATCCGATGCAGGATTACGCCTTCATGATGCGCAACACCGAGCGGTTCATGAGCCTGTTCCGCTCGCACCGGCCGGTGATCTGCAAGGTGCATGGCCACGCCCTTGCGGGCGGCTCGGACATCGCGCTGTGCAGCGATGTCGTGATCATGGCCGAGGACGCCCGCATCGGCTACATGCCGGCGCGCGTGTGGGGCTGCCCGACCACCGCCATGTGGGTCTACCGGCTCGGGCCCGAACGCGCCAAGCGCATGCTGTTCACCGGCGACGTGGTCGACGGCCGCGAGGCCGAGCGCATGGGCCTGGTGCTCAAGGCGGTGCCGGCGGCCGATCTCGATGCCGAAGTCGAGACGCTTGCCGCCCGCATGGCGTCGGTGCCGGTCAATCAGCTCATGATGCAGAAGCTGATGATCAACCAGGCGCTCGAGAACATGGGACTGCGCGGCACCCAGATGATCGCGACGCTGTTCGACGGCATCACCCGGCACTCGCCCGAAGGCGTGGCGTTCAAGCGCCGCGCCGAGACGGTCGGCTGGAAGCAGGCCGTGCGCGAGCGCGATCTCGGCGCCTACGACTGGACGGCGGACCGGCCGATCAATGCGCCGAAATAGATGCGGCGCGCCTCGGCGGAGGAGCGCCGCCCTCCTGCGCATTACGATCCTCGCGGCGCTGCAGACCGGCCCGAGGCGTTCCGCACCCGCCCGAGGGGCGCCAGGATTTCCCGGATGTCGGACAGGTGCTCGCGTCCCCAAAACAACTCGCCGTCGATCAAGAAGCTCGGCACGCCGAACACGCCGGCCGTCTCCGCGCTCTCGCGAATTCTATCGTGCTCGCGCCGGCCTTCGCCCGCGAGGTATTCGTCAAAACCGTCCGTGCTCGCGCCGACGTCGGCGAGCACGCCGGCGATGATCTTGGGATTCTCGATGTCGAGCTCGCGCCGCCAGAACCGCTCAAACACCCGATCGTGGTAGGCGCGAAACCGAGCTTCACCCTGGCGCTTCGCCCACAGCATGCCGATCGCGGCGACGGAGGAGTCCCAGATCTTGCGCGTACCAAGAATAGTAAGGCCGCGCTTGCCTGCCTGGCGGCGACAGTCCATGTAGGAATAGCGCACCCTGCGCCACTGATGCGCGTTGCGCTCGGCCTCGATCAGCTCGCCGCGGTCGTTCACGCGCGCGCTGCCGAGGTAGCTTGGAATGTCGAGGGTGTACGGCAGCCATTCGATCCGCACCGCGAATTCCTCTTCGAGCCGGTAGATCAGGTCCTTTGCCAGGAACGCATACGGGCTCTTGTAGTCGCTGTAGACCGGAATGACCTTGATCGAATCGGACAACGACATCCTCCTTATTCTCGGTGCATGATCTTTTCCGAAAACCGGTGTCCACCCCTGATCAAGTCAGGGGCGGGCTTTTTCGGGATCATGCACTATCTCAGCTCGTCCCGCAGCAGGCGCTTCAACACCTTGCCCGAGGGGTTGCGCGGCAACTCCCCGCGCACGATCAATTGCTTCGGCACCTTGAAGCCCGCGAGCTGAGCGCGGCAATGCGTTGCCAGGGTCTCGTAGTCGAGGCTGTGCCCGGCATTGAGCACGACGACGGCGACCGGCCGCTCTCCCCATCTCTCGTCCGGCAGGCCGATGATAGCCGCTTCGCGCACTTGCGGCAGCTGATACACGACCCGCTCGACTTCGGACGAGGCGATGTTCTCACCGCCCGAGATGATCATGTCCTTCACGCGATCCGTCAGATAGAGGAACCCCTCCGCGTCGAGGTGACCGACGTCGCCGGTGCGAAACCAGTCGCCATGGAAGCAAGCCGCCGTCTTCGTCGCATCGCGCCAATAACCTCGCGTGATCTTCGGCCCGCGCAGGCAGATCTCGCCCGTTTGACCGGCGGGCAGACGGCGTCCCTCCGCGTCGCGAATCTGGACTTCGACATGCGCCAGCGCGCGGCCCGTCGATCCGATTTTCTCGATCTCGCGGCCCGCCTCCATCAGGGTATCGCCGCTGCAGGATTCGGTCAGCCCATAGGCGTCGATGTAACGCCCGCGGGTGAAATAGTCGGAGAACTGCCGGATGCGCGCTTCCGGCGTCCGCTCGCCCCCGCCGATGACCCAACGCAGGCTCGACACGTCGAAGGCCGCGCGGTTCGGATGCGCCAAGATTGAGCCCAGCATGACCGGCGCAAGCCAGGCGCCCGTCAGCCCGTCGCGGGCGATCGAATCCAGCACGGGTTCGACGTCGAAATCGCGGTGGATGCGCAGCATTCCGCCGACCCACAGCACGGCGATGCCCGGCAGATCGAAAGCGCCGACGTGATAGAGCGGGCCGGCGACCAGCAGCCGGGCGCGCTCGTTGAGGCCGAGCGCGATCACGTGATCGATGCTCTTCCAGTAGAAATTATCGTAGGTGTGCATCACGCCCTTCGGCCGGTCGGTCGTGCCGGACGTATACATCAGGCGAAACAGGTCGCTCGGCTTCCGCACATGCATCGGCGCCGCCGCATGGCTGCCGGAGATCGCCGTGGTGTCGCTCTGGGCCGCATCGTCGAGCAGGATCTTCGGCGAAAGGTCGGCAACGGCGGCGGCGAACTCGCTGTCCGCGAGCACGAGCTTCGCGCCGGCATTTCCCGCGATGTACTCGACCTCGTCGGCGGCGAGCCGGTAATTGATCGGCAGGAAGACCGCGCCGAGATGGCTGACCGCGAATGCGAGCTCGAGAAATGCCGCACTGTTCTTCATCACGACGGCGACCACGTCGTCGGGCCCGATACCAAGCGCTGCGAGGAAACCCGCGGTTCTCTCGATACGATGCAGGAGCTCGGCAAACGTGATGCGTTGGTCCTTGAAGGCGACGGCGAGCCGCTCCGGATCTCGCGTGGCGTGGAAGCGAATGAAGCTCGACAGGTTCACCATCGGCTCCGCTCCGCTCACCAAGATTGGAGTTTCCTAGCGCATCGCCTAGGCCGAATAGACATCGTCCATCGTGAACGTGATCCCGGGCGGATCGAGCGTGATGCCGCCGGCCGTGACGATTCGCGTGAGAATGGCGTCGCCGGCAGAGCGGGCATGGTGGACGATGCGCGGCTTTTCCGGATCGACGATCAGATAATGCACGATGCTCGGCAGCCGGAAGTAATCGGCGAGCTTCGCCGAAAGGTCGATGTGCCGTGTCGAGGGTGACAAGACCTCGACGACGATCAGGGGGTTCGGCACCTCGAGCGCGGATGGCGCGAGCTTGGGTCCGCAATAGACGAGCGCATCCGGCTCATAGGCGGTCGTGTCGTCGATCCGGACAGTCATGCCGTCCGGCAGGGCATGGCACGCCAGGTGCCGCGCCCAAATTCCCGCCAGCAGTGCGGCATGAACTGCGGCCTTTTTCTCGGCATGTCCTGCCCCTTCGGGCGGCATCGCGAACACAGTGCCGTCAAGCAATTCATATCGCCCGGGATGCTCTTCGGCCCAAGCGAGATATTCATCCACGGTCATGCGCGCCTTTCGCCCCTACGACGCAATCTCATCCATCGCTTCGGCAAGCTCCACGTCGAGGGCCGTGAGACCCCCGGCGTCGTGGGTGGACAGAGTCACTTCGACGGTTTTGTAGACATTGAACCATTCGGGATGGTGGTCGAGCTTCTCGGCAACGAGGGCAGCCCGCGCCATGAAGCCGAACGCCTCGTTGAAATCCTTGAACACGAATTTTTTGCTGATGGCATCGCGGTCCTTGACCTCGCTCCAGCCTTTGAGCTTGGCGAGCGCGGCCTTGCGGGCGGTCGCGTCGAGTTTGCCGGCGGCCATGGTGCGATCCTCCGTTGGCGTGGTGAGCCGGCAGTCTAGTTCACTGCCTGGAATTGCACGAGATGCCCCACCCGGCGCCGCTTCGCGGCCTCATCTACCCCCACCCCGACGCGCGCTGACGCGCGCGTCGACCCCCGCATCAGGTGCGGGGCAGGCTCTCCCCACTAGGGGGAGGGCAAAAGGGCGCGTCCTTGACATGGCCCGCGGCGCGCGGTGAGACCGCCGGGGCGGAGGGGTCGATGGGGTTGCGATTCGCGGCACGGTTCGGGGCTTGCGCGCTGGCGATGCTGCTCGCCGCGGCCGTGCTGGCGCCGGCAAGCCGCGCCCAGCCGGCGCCCGAGCCCGCGGCTGCGTCCTTGGCCGCCGAAAAGCTCAAGCTCGACGAGATCGAGGCCGCGTCCGGCCGCGAGAGCCTGAGCGACCAGGCGCTGGCCGACCTGCGCCGCGACGCCGCGGCCGTGCGTGCAGACCTGCGCGGGCGCGCGGCGGAGATCGAGGCCGAACGCGCTGCGGTCGACGCGCGGCTCAAGGATCTCGGCCCACCGCCGGCCAGGGACGCCGCGGCCGAGGCGCCCGCGGTCGCGGCGGAGCGCGACCAGCTGAGCCGGCACAAAGCCGAGCTTGGCGCGGCCGCAAGCCAGGCGGCGCAGCTCGCCGCGCGCGCCGACCGGCTGCTCGACCGCATCAACGATCGCCGGCGCGTGCTGTTCACCGAAAAGCTGTTCGAGCGCTCGGCCAGCATGGTCGACGAGTCGCTGTGGCTCGACGCCGCCCGCGCGCTGCCGGACGAGCTGCGCGGCCTCGCCGTCCTCGCGCGGGCGTGGTGGGGTTACGTGCGCGACAGCGGCGCGGGCCGCATCGCCGCGGCGCTGGCGATCCTCGCCGGCTTGGGCGTGGCCGCGCTGGCGCTGCGGCAATGGTGGCGCCGCTTGCCCGCGCGGGCGCCGGGCGACGCGCGGTTCGGCAAGGCGCTCGCCGGCCTGCGCGTGCTCGCCGCGGCCGCCTTGCCGCTGCCGCTTGCCATCGCGGCCGTGATCGCAGTCCTCTCCGCCTTCGCGTTGCTGCCGCAGACCATCCACGACCTCGGCAGCGGCCTCCTCGTCGGCGTCGCGCTCGCGACCTTGGGGCGCGGGGTGGCGCGCGGCGTGCTGGCGCCGGACGAGCCGGACCGCCGGCTCGCCCCGATCGACGACGCGGCCGCGCGGCATCTCGCGCGCCATCTCACCTGGGCGGTGCGCACGCTCGGCGCCGCCGTGTTCCTGCATGCCGTCCACCGGCAGGTCGTCGCCCCGCTCAGCGTGACCATCGCGACGAGCGCGCTCCTCGCGCTCGTCGTCGCGGCACTGCTCGTCCACCTGCTCGGCCGGCTGCGGCGGCCCGCGCCCGCCGCCGATGCCGGCACGCCCGCGCCCGCCGCGCGGACGCTCGGCTGGATCGCCGTGGCCTGCATCGTCGCCGCGCTGGCGGCCGGCCACGTCGGCTTTGCCGCCTTCGTGGCGGAGCGCCTCGTCTCCGCCGTCGTGGTGTTCGGGGCCGCGTACCTCGTTCTCATCTTCGTCGACGCGCTGTTCGCCGAGGTGCTCATCGCCGATCGGCCGGCCGGCCGCGCCGTCGCCGCCAATCTCGGCCTGCGGCCGCAGACCGTCGAACTCGCCGGCACGCTGCTGTCCGCCGTGCTGCGGCTCTCGATCGCGGTCGCCGCCGTGCTGCTGGCGCTCGGCCCGCGCGGCGTCGTCGCCGTCGAGGTGTTCGGCACCCTGCAGGACACGGTGCTCGGCGCCGGCCTGCAAAGCCTCACCCTGTCGCTCGGCGCGGCGCTCGGCGCCGCCGCGCTCCTGCTGATCGGCCTGTTCGCCACCCGCGCGGTGCAGCGCTGGCTGGAGGCGCGGTTCCTGCCGCGCACCGCGCTCGAGCCCGGCCTGCAGCATTCGATCGCGGCGATCGTCGGCTACGTCGGCTTCATCGCCGCGGTTTCGCTGGCGCTCGCCCAACTCGGCATCGACCTGCAGAAGATCGCGCTGGTCGCCGGCGCGCTCTCGGTCGGCATCGGCTTCGGGCTGCAATCGATCGTGTCCAATTTCGTCTCCGGCCTGATCCTGCTGGCCGAGCGGCCGATCCGCGTCGGCGACTCGATCGTGGTCAAGGGCGAGGAAGGCTGGGTGCGGCGCATCCGCGTGCGCGCGACCGAGATCGAGACCTTCGAGCGCGCGACCGTCATCATCCCCAACTCCGAGCTGATCAGCGGCGTGGTCAAGAACTGGACCCACGCCAACACCATGGGACGCATCGTCCTGAAAGTCGGCGTCGCCTATCACAGCGATGCCGATCAGGTGCGCGACATGCTGATGGCCTGTGCCGCCGACCATCCGCAGGTGGTCGGCACCCCGCCGCCGCGCGTCTTCCTGCTGGGCTTCGGCGAGAGCGCGCTCGAGTTCGAGCTGCGCTGCGTGGTCGCCAATGTCGAGTATGCGCTCACCGTGAAGAGCGACCTCTATTTCGCCATCCTGCATCGCTTTCGTGCCGCCGGCATCGAGATTCCCTACCCGCGCCGCGAGGTGCGCCTGCTCGGCGAAGACGGTGCGGCGGCGCCGGCGCAGGCGCGTCCGGCGTGAGCAGGCCCGTTCGGAGATCGTGATGACGCGGCCAAAGACGCGACGCCTACTCCACGCAAGCATGATCGCGCTCGCCGCCGCAGTGCTTGCCGCCTGCGCCGGCTTCGGCGACCGCGATCCGCCGCCCGGCCAGCCGAGCTTTTACCGCAGCCTGGCGCAGCCCGGCGCCGAGCTCGACACCACCGTCGCCGCGTCGATGATCTCGGGCTATCGCCAGAACAACGGGCTCACGGCGGTCGCGCTCGATCCCACCCTGACCCGCTTGGCGCAGGAGCAGGCGCGTATCATGGCGGCGCGCGACAAGCTCGATCACAGCACCGGCCGGCCGTTCCGCGAGCGCATCAGGGGCTCCGGCTTCGACGCCAAGGTGGCGGTGGAGAATATTTCCGCCGGCTACCACACGCTCGCCGAGGCGTTCTCGGGCTGGCGCGATTCGCCGCCGCACCGCGCCAACATGCTCAACAGCGGCGTGACCCGCATGGGCATCGCCGCCGTCTATGCGCCGGGCTCCAAGTACAAGGTGTTCTGGGCGCTGATCATGGCCGCCAGAGGCGACGGCCGCGGGTGATCGTTGGCGACCTACCGCATGGTGAATGTCAACACGATCTCGTTCAGTGTTTTCGAGGTTCGAATGCCGCCTCTTCACCTCTCCCCGTTGGGGCT
>DASPZC010000030.1:0-10596 GCA_035636455.1 Xanthobacteraceae bacterium | reverse complement strand
ATATTCCCCGACCGCACGCTGATCGAGATGGCGCGGGCGAAGCCGGCGACGCTGCGCGATCTCGCGCGCATCCATGGTATCGGCACCGCCAAGCTCGAGCGCTACGGCGCCCGCTTTCTCGACGCCCTGCGCGGCCATTTGACGACGCCGACTGGAACATGGACGGCCCGCAAGAACGCGATACCGCTGTGACCGTAAGTCCACACCATCGCCACGATCAACCGATTGTTTATATTTAGGGGTGCAAGCGTTCCGTCTGGCGGATACAACAACAGACAAAGGTCGAATCGCCGGGGGATCGGGAGAGGGGAATGATTGCAGCCGCCGTGCTGGGGCTTTCGCTTGTCGTCAACGTCGCGTTCGAATCGACCGACCTTTCGCCCAATGCCGAGGCGAAAGCCGCTGCCCGCCTGTCGCCGCAACAGAAGCTCACGACCTTGCGGCCGCTCATTCGCTCCGCCACCGATTGCGTCGTGCACGCGGTTTCCGCCGATCCGCGCTACCGTCCATCCTTGGCCAGCGCCGATATGAACGAGCTGATCGTCGAATCGATGTCCGTGTGCGCCGACGCCATGCGCTCCATGATCGACGCGCACGATCGTCTGTTCGGCGCGGGCTCCGGCGAAGCCTTCTTCATGGGCCCCTATCTCGACGGCCTGCCGCTCTCGGTCGACAAGCTGGTCAATGGCACGGCCGCGCCGGACAAGGACACCGCCGCGCACTGATTTGCCGGGGATCCTGCGGGCGTCAGGGGCGGATGACGTCGATCACCTTCATGTTGGTCGGATCGACGATGACGACTTGGCTCTCCGCGATCGTGTATTTGTAGAACTTTGCCGAGGGCGATTCCGCCGCGATCGAATCCGGCAAGGCATAGAGTTCGGTCACCGGCGGTATCTGCGTCCCGACCGTGGCGGTCATGTTCGGCGGCGGGGGCGTGCGCAGCTTGTCCTTGATCACGGTCTGGTAGATCGCCGAGCGCTGCTGCGGGGTGAGCCGCCACGCCATATCGGGCCCGCCCGTGCCGCCGGTTTGCGCACCGGCAAGGACGATGCCGCCCAGCAGCATGAGCACGATCGCGCCTGTCGCAAGCCCGGATTTCATCGGATAGTCCTCCCAGTCAGGTAACGACCCAGCCGCGTTTTGGTTTCGAGCCCTCCCGGGTCCGGTCCGCCGCCTCGCCTCGCGTGGAGGGGTGCGACAGCGAAAATTCGACATAAAGTGACCAAGGAGCCCTAACCAACGAGGGCAAAACCCGCCGCGAAGGGGGCATCCGAACAACCGCCCTTAACTGCCGCGGCCTTAAGGTCGGCCCCGCAAATAGGGGGGCTACAATGAAAATTCTTCAAGCGGCCGGCTGTCCGGCCGGCGCGGCGGGCCAACGACCGACCTGCGACAGTCCTGGGCTGAGGGCCGCAGTGGCTGTCATCCGCGTCGAGGTAGCGGCAGCGCATAGGCACCCCCCTTTCCAGCGGGTCGCGTGATCCGCCGAGGGCCGCAAGCTGCCGAAATACCACCGCTTTTCCCGATCCTGCGATACCCGCCATGGACAACCCACGCCACGACCTTGCCGGCTGGATGGCCCCTTCCGGCGGCCAATGGCCGGTCCTTGGAAAATCGACGTCCCCCGTTGAACCGGCGGCAGCCTCACCGCGACTAACCATTAACCATAACCAGACGCGGCTGCCGGAGGACGTCATCATGCAAATGCCCCGATTCCTCGCCTTTGCGGTGATCCTATTCGCCCTGGCGGCGGCAGCGCCCGCACCGGCCGGCTCCACGGCCGATACGGGAACCTGCGGCTTGGCGATCCATATCCAGGATCCGGGCATACGGGCGAGCTTCGAGCGCTTCGAGCGCACCCAGTCGGCGGCGGCCGCCCGCATCTGCGCATTTCACCGCAACGACATGCCGGTGGCCCTCGCCCTGCGCTGAGCAGTGATTTCGCTGCCCACGACCGCGCGTAAATAATCGGTCTCCGCCTCGACCTGAGCCGCATTGGGCTGCCCGCGTCGGCCGGCAGTCGTCCCCTCCCATCCGACACATTCAGTGCCGCGCCCGCGGCGACGCCGCGGCTGCGTCACCCTCCGGTTTCACAGAAATCGGGCTGCGCCGTGAATGGCGGATCGCTAGATTCGCTCTTTGCACGGAGGCCATGATGACAGCGGTCGCCCGCCTGAAACATCGATCCCGCCTCGGCGATATCGACTGGGAGCGCGCGCTCGGCGATCTCGACAGCGCCGGCCATGCGGTGATCCCCGGCGTGCTCGACGCCGATCGGTGCGCGGAGGTCATCCGTCTTTATGACGAGCCCGCGGCTTTCCGCAGCCGCATCGTCATGCAGCGCCACGGCTTCGGCCAGGGCGAGTATCAGTATTTCGCCTATCCGCTGCCGAACATCGTGGCGCAGCTGCGCGAGGACGCCTATCCGCCGCTCGCCCGGCTCGCCAATCGCTGGAAACGCAATCTGGGCGAGGACGGCGAATACCCCACCACGCTCACCGCCTTCACGGCCCAGTGCCGCGCGCGCGGCCAGACGCGCCCGACGCCGCTGCTGCTCAAATACGGGCCGGGCGACTACAACCGCCTGCATCAGGATCTCTACGGCGACATCTACTTTCCGATCCAGCTGGTGGTGCTGCTGAACGCGCCGGGACGCGACTTCGCCGGCGGCGAGTTCGTGCTCACCGAGATCAAGCCGCGCATGCAGTCGCGCGTCGACGTCGTGCCGCTGCGCCGGGGCGATGCATGCCTGTTCGCGGTCAACCACCATCCGGCCAAGGGGACCCGCGGCTATTACCGCGCCGGCATGCGCCACGGGGTGAGCCAGGTGCGCTCCGGCCACCGCATGACGCTCGGCATCATCTTCCACGACGGCCGCTGAGCCCGCGCCTGCGCTCCCTCTTGACGCTCGCCGGACCGCGCGGCACGGTCGCATCGCGCAGGAGGTGGGACATGGGAACTCGCGTCGTCGCCGCGCTGCTGTGCGGCCTGTTCGTCTTCCTCGCCGCCCGGCCCACCCAAGCCGCCAGTCCATTCGAGATGAACTTCTGGCTCTCCGGCCCGCGCTACGACGGCGTGTTGCCGCCCTGCGATGTGCCTTTCGCGCTCAATCGCATTCAATCGCGCTTCGCCACCAAGGAAGGCCGGTTCTGGAATTCCGAGCTGCGTATCGTCGGCTTCGAGAGAGTGCGCGAAACCGCGTTCCGGCCGTGGGCGGCGCAGACGATCCCGCGCCGTTATTGCAGCGCCATCGCGCTCACCTCGGACGGCGTGCGCCGGCCGGTGCACTACTCGATCGGCGAGGATTTGGGCATGATCGGCGCCACCTGGGGCGTCGAATGGTGCGTCGTCGGCACCGACCGGAACTGGGCGTACAATCCCGGCTGCCGGATGGCCCGGCCGTAGGGCAATCCCCCGACGGTACCCGGGCCGCTCCCCCGGTATCCACAGGCGGCCGGGGTTCGTTCTATTTTGTTCTTGAAATGTTCCGCGCCTGCGGTAATGGGTAATTCCTTGAGGTTCTCGTACAGGGGGTACCCATGTTCCGGTCTGCAAGCAGTTCCCGTCTGATCGGCCCGGCGGTCGCCGCCGCGCTCATGCTCCTGGTCTCGGCCGCAGCCGTGATGGCGCAGGAAACGCGCCAGAACGAGGCCGGCAAGTTCGACTTCTACGTCCTCTCGCTCTCGTGGTCGCCGTCGTTCTGCGATGCCGCCGGCGAGCGGGCGACGAAGCAACCCGAATGCGGCGAGCGGCCCTATTCGTTCGTCGTGCACGGCCTGTGGCCGCAATACGAGAAGGGGTTCCCGGAATATTGCCAGGTTCAGGCACCGCGGCTCGACCGCGGCATCATCTCGTCCATGCTCGATCTGATGCCGGCACCGCGGCTGATCTTCCACGAATGGGACCGGCACGGCACCTGCTCGGGCCTTCCGGCGCGCGGCTATTTCGAGACCGTGCGCAAGGCCCGCGCCGTCGTGAAGATCCCCACCGAGTTCCTCGAAGTGAAGTCGGAGATCACGGTGACGCCCGATGAAGTCCAGGAGGCGTTCACCAAGGCCAATCCCGGGCTCGGCCGCGGCGCCATCGCGGTCGGCTGCGACAACAAGCGGCTGCGCGAGGTCCGCATCTGCATGACCCGCGAGCTCGCCTTCCGCGACTGCGCGGAGGTCGAGCGCAGGACGTGCCGTCGCGACAAGCTGGTGATGCCGCCGGTGCGCGGCTCGCGATCCTGACGCGCTGGCATCGGCGCGACCGGTATCAAAATTGTGTGTGTGAGTAACCGGCGTATTCACCGCGTCTGGGCGTCATCGCCCGGGCGCGGTGTCGGTTGCAGATCGGCTGCTCTGAGCTGCTCTTCGACCCGGTCGGCGTAGCCTCTGAAGTAGCGCGTGACGCGATCCCCGTCGAGCGACGCCAGCTTTTGCCGGCCGGCACGCGCCGCGCCGTTGACCTCGCCATAGAATGTCTGCAGCGGACGGTCGAACCCGGCGGGCCGGTACCCGTCGAAGGAGGGATGACCGTAGCCATAGGCCAGGATCGCGGTCAGCACGGTGCGCCACATGCGGTCTGATCCTCGACAAGGGAATCGCCGCCGGCGGCCCCTGGTATCGGCGCCAAGCTAGCGCGCAGCCTTCAATTCGGTCCTAATCATTCGACGACAATTTTAATGATCCGGCTTCGCCCGGCGCGCAGCCGGCCGACGCCGTGTTGCACGAACCGCGATGAACTATCGCCACGCCTTCCACGCCGGCAATTTCGCCGAGGTCGTCAAGCACGCGACGCTCGCTCGCGTTCTCGCCCATCTGCGCCGGAAGCCGGCGGCATTCCGTGTCATCGACACTCATGCGGGAGCCGGCCTGACCGATCTTTCCGGACCCGAGGCAGGTCGGACCGGGGAGTGGCGCGACGGCATCGGCCGCGTGCATGCCGCCCCGCTCGATCCGGCCGCGCGTGACCTGCTCGCCCCCTATCTCGCGGCGGTCGCGGCCTGCAACCCGCCCGGGCGGCTCGCCCGCTATCCCGGCTCGCCCGTGCTGGTGCGGTCGTGGCTGCGCCCGCAGGACCGGCTCATCGCCTGCGAGCTCGAGCCCGGCGCCGCGGCGGCGCTCACCCGCGAGATGCGCGGAGCCCGGCGCATCAGGGCAATCGCGATCGACGGCTGGACCGCGCTCACGGCCTATGTGCCGCCCAGGGAGCGCCGCGGCGTGGTGCTGATCGACCCGCCCTACGAGCAGCCGGGCGAGCTCGATCGCCTGGTCGACCGGCTCGCCGCCGCCCATCGCAAATGGGAGACCGGGATCTACCTCGCCTGGTACCCGATCAAGGACCGGCGGGAGACCGACGCCTTCGCGCGCAAGCTCGCCCGCACCCGCATCCCCGGGATTCTGCGCGCCGAGCTGATGGTCGCGCCGGCGCGCGCGGGAGAGCGGCTGAACGGAACCGGCCTCGTGATCGTCAACCCGCCGTGGCGGCTGGAGCAGGAGCTTGCCATTCTGCTGCCGGCGCTCGCCCCGGTGCTCGCGCGCGACGGCCGCGGCTCCTGTCGGCTCGACCGGCTCGGCGAGGAAAAATGATACCCGCCCGCCTTCGCCTCTTTCCAGCGCGACGGCATTAGTTTACTTCTTAGCGGGCTGGCTCTGACGTTCCGCCTCCGATGGGGGCCGGCGGAGGTGACTGAGGCCCGCAGGGGCCGATGCCTTTCCCCGTTTGCGAATGTCCGGCCGAGCCGCCGCGCCGTGGGGGCCGGCGGCGGGCAAACATTGGGGAAGGAGCTTCCCTATGGCGATGACCGGTACGGTCAAGTTCTTCAACGGCGAACGCGGCTACGGCTTCATCAAGCCGGACGACGGCGGGCGCGACGTGTTCGTGCACATCACGGCGGTCGAGCGCGCCGGGCTGAAGTCGCTCAACGAGGGCCAGCGCATCAGCTTCGACGTCGAGCCCGACAAGAAGGGCAAGGGCCCGAAGGCCGTGAACCTCGTGATCACCGGCTGAAGCCGCGTCGCGCCGTCATTACGAAGATCGAGGCAATTCGTGCGCCGCAACGGCGCGTCCCCGTCTGTTGATCGGTTGATTTCCCCGTCCGGCAAATGATCCTCCGCTCCACCCCACCGTCGCCGTTCGGACGCAAGATCCGCATTGCCGCAAGCGTGCTCGGCCTCGAGCCCGACATCAAAATCGAGCCGGCCAACACCGTCGACCCCGCCGACAGCGTGCGTCGGCAGAATCCGCTCGGAAAAATCCCCGTGTTGATTCTCGAGGATGGCGCCGCGCTCTACGATTCGCGGGTGATCCTCGAATACCTCGATCATCGCGCGGGCGGCGGACGCATCATCCCCCAGGAGCCGGAGGCACGCTTCGCGGCGCTACGCCAGCAGGCTTTGTGCGACGGCATCCTCGATGCCGGAATCCTGCGGGTCTATGAGGGCCGCTGGCGCCCGGCAGAGCATCACGTGTCGAAGTGGCTCGATCATCAGGCCGGCAAGATGGCGCGTGCGCTTGCCGCGCTCGAGGCCGACCCACCGGGGCTCGATGCGCCCCCGCATGTCGGCCAGATCACCGCCGCCTGCGCGCTCGGCTATCTCGATTTTCGCTTCGAAGGGCTGTGGCGGCGCGATCACCCGCGCCTCGTCGCCTGGCTCGACCGGTTCGCCGCGGCGGTGCCGGCCTTTGCGGCGACCCGGGTGACAAGCTGAAGCTCAGAATCGGTAGTTGCCGCCGAGCCGCAGCACATTCGAATGAATCGCGTGGGTCAGGCCGGTCAGCGCGTAATTCTGCCCGGTGAGATCGACGTAGAGATACTCGGCCTTGGCCGACCAGTGCGGCGTCAAGGCGACCTCCATGCCGCCGCCCACGGTCCAGCCGAAATCGCTGTGGCTTTCCGAGACGGCGCCGAAGTCGATCTGGCCGCCCCCGTAGGCGATACCGGCGGTCGCATAGAGCAGAATATTGTTCATGGCGTAGCCGGCGCGGGCGCGCAGGGTGCCGAACCACGGATTGGAGAACTTGAACCCGCCGACCGTGTCCTGGGCGCCGGTCAGCTGCAGGTCGGTCTCGGCGCCGAACACGAAACTTCGCACCTGCCAGTTGTAGCCGGCCTGGCCGCCCCCGGCGACGCCGGAGTGATTGAAGCCCGCATTGGTGACTATGCCCCACAGGTAGCCAAGATTGGCGCCCACATAGAATCCGGTCCAGGTAAAGCCGCCATAAGGCGCCGCCACGTAAGGATCGCGGCCAACGTCGGCCGCCATCGCCGGCACAGTCGCGAGGGCAACCACGAGGGTTGCCGTGCGCAGAAAGGCTCTGATCATCCTATCCCCCATGTGATCGAGACCGGGCACCCCGCTCGTTTCGGAGCGGCGCCAAAATGTCGAATGCACGAGTTTTCGCCTCGCCTGTATCGATTTCTTCAGGTTAAGCAGGAGTGAAACCGCGTGCGGTCAAGCCCTTGATGCTTAAGGAGCGGTAAATCCAGGACCTTCCGGTCGCGGCGCATCACTCGGGCGCCGAGGCGCCGCTTTACCAGGACGGCCCGCTGGCTCCCGGCCCGCCGACGCCATACCTTTCGCGCATGATCGACGAAAAGAAGAACATCGACCCGGAGATCGACCTCGAGGAGGAGGACGAGGAGGCGAGCCTGCCGGCGATCGAGGACGAGGCGGCCGCCGGCCTGCCGCTCGGCGCCGGCCAGGACGTCATTGCCCGCCATGCCCGGCACGCGCCGGCTTCTCCCGGCGTCTACCGCATGATCGACGCGCGCGGCGAGGTGCTCTACGTCGGCAAGGCGAAGAACATCCGGAAGCGCATCATCGCCTACCGGCGGCCGGTCGGGCATCCGGCGCGCATCGAGCGCATGATCGGCGCGACCGCCAGCATCGAGTTCGTGTCGACCGCGACCGAGACCGAGGCGCTGCTGCTCGAGGCCAACCTGATCAAGCGGCTGCGCCCGCGCTTCAACGTGCTGCTGCGCGACGACAAGTCGTTCCCCTACATCCTGATCAGCGGCGACCATGCGGCGCCACAGATCCTCAAGCACCGCGGCGCGCGCAACCGGCCGGGCGACTATTTCGGGCCGTTCGCCTCGGTGTGGGCGGTCAACCGCACCATCACGGCGCTCGAGCGCGCGTTCCTGATCCGCTCCTGCTCGAACGCGGTCTACGAAAGCCGCACGCGTCCGTGCCTGCTGCATCAGATCAAGCGGTGCTCGGCGCCCTGCACGGGCGAAATCTCGCACGTCGACTACGCCGAGCTGGTGCGCGAGGCCAAGGCGTTCCTGTCGGGCCGCAGCCGCGCGGTTAAGGAGGAGCTTGCCGCCGAGATGGAGAAGGCGTCCGCCGCCCTCGACTTCGAGCGCGCCGCCATCTACCGCGACCGCCTCGCCGCACTCTCGGCGATCCAGGCGCACCAGGGCATCAACCCGCGCAGCGTCGAGGAGGCGGACGTGTTCGCCCTCTATCAGCAGGGCGGGTTCAGCTGCGTCGAGGTCTTCTTCTTCCGCACCGGGCAGAACTGGGGCAACCGCGCCTATTTCCCGCGCGCCGACCGCTCGTTCGGTCCGGAGGACGTGCTCGGCGCGTTCATCGCCCAGTTCTACGACGACAAGCCGTGCCCGCGCGCCATCCTGGTTTCCCATGACGTGACCGACCGCGCCCTGATCGCCGAGGCGCTGGGCGTCAAAAGCGGCCACCGGGTCGAGGTCTTGGTGCCGCAGCGCGGAGAGAAGAAGGACCTCGTCGAGCACGCCCTCGCCAATGCGCGCGAGGCGCTCGGCCGCAAGCTTGCCGAGACCTCGTCGCAGCAGCGGCTGCTCGCCGCCCTGGCCGAGACGTTCGGGCTTGCGCGTCCGCCCCGCCGCATCGAGGTCTACGACAACAGCCACATCCAGGGCAGCAACGCGGTCGGCGCCATGATCGTCGCCGGTGCCGAGGGCTTCCAAAAGAACCAGTATCGCAAGTTCAACATCCGCTCGGCGGACCTGCAGCCCGGCGACGATTACGGCATGATGCGCGAGGTGCTCACCCGCCGGTTCAAGCGGCTGATGGCCGAGTCGCCCCGCGCTCCCGCGGGGCTTGCGGAAGAAAGCCCGGCCGCGGGCTTCGGCGCCGGGGCCCCGTCATCCGATCCTGAACCGCAAGGCGACCGGCCGGACGGTTCGCCCTGGCCCGACCTGGTGCTGATCGACGGCGGGCTCGGCCAGCTCGGCGCCGCGCGCGAGACGTTCGCGGCGCTCGCGGTCGGGGAGGTGCCGCTCATTGCGATCGCCAAGGGACCGGAACGCGACGCCGGGCGCGAAACGTTCTTCATGCCCGGGCGCGAGCCGCTCAAGCTCAAGCCGCGCGATCCGGTGCTCTACTTCGTCGAGCGGCTGCGCGACGAGGCGCACCGCTTCGCGGTCGGCTCGCACCGGCAGAAGCGCAGGCGCGACCTGCGCGAGGCCGGGCTGCAGGAGATCGCCGGCATCGGGCCGACGCGCAAGCGGGCCCTGCTGCGCCACTTCGGCACGCTGCGCGCGATCGAGCGCGCTTCGATCGCCGACCTGGAGCACGTGCCCGGCATCAGCGCCGAGACCGCGCGCAAGGTCTACGATTTCTTCCACGCTGCGCCGGGTTGACGCACCGTGTTCAAGACATTCGCGTATCCGCCGATGATCGCACGACCGTGAGCGGACAATGTCCGGTGCCGGGTTGACGCACTGCCACGCGGGGTGTTCCTTGCCATTATGACCACCGTCTCGAATCCGACCGCGCGCACCTTCTCGGTGCCCAACATGCTGACCTATGCGCGCATCGCCGCGGTGCCGGCGGTGGTCGCCTGCATGTACTGGTCGGACATCCTGCAGGGCGGGCTGTGGCTGCGCTGGATCGCCCTGGCGATCTTCATCGCCGCCGGCGTCACCGATTTCTTCGACGGCTATTTCGCCCGCGCCTGGGCCCAGCACTCGAGCTTCGGCCGCATGCTCGACCCGATCGCCGACAAGCTCCTGGTGGCCTCGTGCCTGCTGATGCTCGCCGCCAACGACACGATCCGCGGCTGGTCGCTGTGGGCCGCGATCGTGATCCTGTGCCGCGAGATACTCGTCTCCGGCCTGCGCGAATACCTGGCGGAGCTGCGCGTGAGCGTACCGGTGACGCGGCTCGCCAAGTGGAAAACGACCGCGCAGCTCGTCGCCATCGGGTTCCTGCTGCTGGGCGAGGCCGGCGACCTGATCATACCGGTCGTCACCCCGATCGGCCTGACCCTGCTGTGGCTGTCCGCGCTGGTCACCTTGTATACCGGGTGGGACTATTTCCGCGCCGGGGTGCGGCACCTGATCAAGGAGTGAACGTGAAAATCCTGTATTTCGCCTGGGTGCGCGAGCGCATCGGCAAACCGGAGGAGGAGATCGAGGCGCCGGCCGCCGTTGCGACCGTGGGCGAGCTGATGACCTGGCTGGCCGCGCGCGGCGAGGAATATGCCCATGCGTTCGACAATCCGCGCGTGGTGCGCGCCGCCATCGACCGCACCCACGTGCGGCCCGACGCGCCCATCGCCGGCGCGCGCGAGATCGCGTTCTTCCCGCCGATGACCGGCGGCTGAGCCGTAAGGCGAGCGCCC
>DASPZC010000029.1:0-3207 GCA_035636455.1 Xanthobacteraceae bacterium | reverse complement strand
GTCGACGAATTTTTGATGGGATCGACCCAGCTGCCGCGGTGAGGCGGCCGGCTCTTCAAACAATCACCAGCGCCAGCCCGACCAGCCGCCGCCGCGGATCGATCCGGGCGGGCGCGGCTGGTCCTCGCGGGTGAACAGCGGCGCGTCGTTGCGCACGGTCGGGCGCTTGGGCGGCTGCTTGGCTGCCGGCGCGGCCGGCTTCGGCGTCCCCGCCGAAGGAGCGGCCGGAGGGGTGGCCGCGGCCGGCTCGGCGGCAGGCTCGGGCCCCGGCGCGGTCGCGGCCGGCAACGCGTCCGGCTTCGGCCAAGCGAAATTGTCGGCGCGGCCGGCGGGCGCGGCCGTCGGCTCGCCCTTCACCAGGACGCGGTTGGCGACCGCGTCGCTGCTCTGGCCGCGCGCCGGACCGCCGCCGACCAGCGCCTCCGACGACGCCGGCTGGCCCAACAGCGGCACCACCGGACCGGCGACGGGCCGCGCGGCCGGCGTGCCCGGGCGGCTGCCGGGCGCCTGCTGTTGCGGCTCCTTCTCCTCCGGCACCGGCATCGCCACCGGCGCGCCGCGCGCCAGCATCACCCGCCTGATCTCGCGCTCGACGTAATGGGCGAGCTTGCGGGCGCCCGCCTTGGTGAAGTGCACGCCGTCGCCCGCGCGCAGCCGGCGGATCTGCCCCTCGAAATCCGGGCCGGCGGCGGCGAAGCTGCCGTCCTCGTCGACGAAGCCATCCCACACGTCGACATAGACGATGCCGGCCTTCTCGGCGCGGCTGCGATAGAGGTCGTTGAGGTAGACCATCTCGGAGGTCGAGCGCGTGCCGCGGATCGCCGGCAGGCCGACCCAGAACACCGGCGCGCCCTTGGCCTTGAGCGCCGCGATCGTGTCGTCGATGCGCTTGGCGTAGGCCTCGGCCCATTTCTCCGAGCGGAACTGATGGGTGACGCCCGGACCGGAGGGCGCCGATTCCGGCGCGGCGACGACCGGTTTGTCCTCGGCCGGCGCCTCGGCGTCGACCGGCGGGGCCGGCTGCTCGGCGGGCGCCGGCTGCGCGCGCGGTTGATTGGCCGGCGGCTGATTGGCGGCCGGCTGCCCCGGCTGCGTCGCCGCGCGCGTCGCGCGCTCGCGGATCGACTGCCGGTCGGCAAGGCCGATCATCATCACCACGAAGTCGGGCTTCTCGGCGCTGAGCGTTTCGCGCGTCGCGGCGACCGCGTCATAGGCCTCGTTGCGCGTCTCGATCTTGATCAGGCCGCGATTGGCGCGATGCTTGCGGACGACGCCCATTTCCGGCGTTTCGCCGAACGCGTCCTCGAGCCCGTAGGCGAGCCAGTCGGCCATCGAATCGCCCAGCACCACGATGCTCATGGTCGGCGGGGTGTCGTGCTTGCGCGGCGGCGGCGCCTTGGAATAGTCGGCCGGCGCCTCGCGCCGCTCCTGCGGCCATTGCTGCGGCCACTGCTGCTGCCACTGCCATCCCGGCGCTTGCTGGCGGCGTTGGCGCGAGTCGAAAAACGGGAAGCGGAAGTCGAATTGGGCCGCGGCCGGCGGCGCCGCCGCCACGACGAGGGCGAAGGCCGCCACGACTTCGGCGAGCCCGAGCAAAGCCGGGCCGGCCATCCGCCGCATGATCGTCGATAGGCGCCGCATCACCGCTCTCTGCCAGGGACCCGGCCGATTCGCGCTGCCGGGGCTCGGACACAACCCGTTGAAACCGCGGAATGTTCCCGCCGATCCGGGGCTATGACCGGGCGAATGCTAGCACAAGGAACGTGTCAACTTGAAGGTTGGACGCCGTGGGGCCGTTTAAGGCCCGCGCAGGCGGTTGAGCACGTCGGCGGAGGCGAAACCGTCCGGGATCAGGCCGCTCTTGGCCTGGAAGTCGCGCAAGGCCGCGCGCGACTTGGCGCCGAACCGGCCGTTCGGCTCGCCGGCGTCGAAGCCGCGCGTCACCAGGCGCTGCTGCAGCTCGTACACCTCGGCGCGGGTGAGCACGCGCTCGTCGCGCGGCCACGGCTGCACGATCGGACCGCCGCCGCGGAGGCGGTCGGCCAGATGTCCGATCGCCATGGCGTAGGCCTCGGCCGGGTTGTACTTCATGATGACGCGGAAATTGTTGAGCATCAGGAAGCCCGGCCCGCGCACGCCCGCCGGCACCAGCAGGTAGCCGCGCTCGTCCGGCCGCGGGAACGGCTGGTTGCCGACACGGCGCACGCCGAGGCGCTCCCATTCGCGCATGGTGAGCTGGCGCGCGCGGTCGGCGAGCAGATAATTGAAGCCCTGCGGGATGGCGACCTCGTAGCCCCAGGTTTGTCCCGTAACCCAGCCGTCCTTGCGCAGGTTGTTGGCGGTCGACGCGATGACGTCGGGGATCGAGTCGACCACGTCGCGGCGCCCGTCGCCATCGAAATCGACCGCGTAGCGCTTGAACGCGGTCGGCATGAACTGGGTCGGCCCGAACGCGCCGGCCCACGAGCCCTTGAGCCGGTCGGGCTGCACGTCGCCGCGCTCGAGGATTTCCAGCGTGGCGAGGAACTCGTCGCGGAAATAGGCCTGGCGCCGGCCGACGCAGGCGAGCGTCGCGGTCGAGCGGATCACCGGCCGCTCGCCGACGGCGGTGCCGAAATTCGACTCGACGCCCCAGATCGCCGTAATGACGTGGCGGTCGACCCCATAGGCTTTCTCGACCGCGTCGAACGCCGCGCGATGGATGCTGAGAATCTCGCGGCCCTTGGCGATGCGCGCCTCGTTCACCAGCAGGTCGAGATAGTCCCAGAAGGATTTGGTGAATTCCGGCTGCGCGTCGAGCAGGTCCATGATGCGCAGATCCGGCTCGAGGCCGGCCGTGTAGCTGTCGAAGGTGCGGCGCGACACGCCGCGCTTTGCGGCGGCCGGCCACAGGCCTTCGAGGCAGCTGCGGAAATTCGCCGCAGCGGCAAGGATCGCGTCGGGCGTCATCAGCGGATGGCCGGACGAGCCGGCCTCGCCGCTCCAGGGCGGAGCGCCCGGCGTCGTCGCCTGCGGAACGGTGCTGGCGGGCGCGGCAGGCGGACGCGGATATCGGTCGTCCTGAGCCCGGATCGACGCCGGCGCGGCGAGGACGAGGCATGCGGCCAGCGCCGCAACGCGCGCAGTTTGGCGAGAACCGCCGATACCCGAAGAAAATTGCCTGCTCATGCCCCGCGCCCGCGCAACGGATTTCGCTCCGGATGATCG
>DASPZC010000028.1:0-2311 GCA_035636455.1 Xanthobacteraceae bacterium | reverse complement strand
CGCTCCCATCCTTCCAGCACGCGATAGGCGAACTCCCCGCTCCCGACGATGACGCTCACGATGGTCCCCCCTCGTTCATGCGACAAACTTCCGGCAGCTCTATCCCTGTCACGACAGCTCGATCTTGCGCACGACCCTGAGCAACCGATCAGTGTCGGCCTCCAGGAACCGCGCGAATTCCGGCCCGTCGAGGTAGGCGACCTGGCTGCCGGCATTGAGGAAACGTTCGACCACGGCCTTGTCCTGCATGAACGCGCGGATGGCGTCGCGCAGGATGCGGGTGACGCGCTCGGGCGTTTTCCTCGGCGCGAACACGCCGGTCCACAGGATGTAGACGACGTCCGGGTAGCCGGCTTCCTGCAGCGTCGGCGCGCGCGGAAAATTCGGCAGCCGCTCGGTCCCCCATTGCGCCAGGATGCGGATATTTCCCGCGTCGATCTGGCCCTTGGCGATCGACTCGAGGGTGGGAACGACCGGCACCTGCTCCGATATCAGCGCGCCGAATGCGGGGCCGCCGCCCTGGTAGGGCACATGGACCATCTTGAGCTGCGCCGCCTTGAGAAACATGTCCATGGCGAGATGCACGGTGCCGAGGTGTCCGGACGAGGCATAGGGAATCTCGCCGGGACTCTTTTTGACCGCCGCGAGGAAGTCGTCGAGCGTGTTCCACGGCGACGTCGTCTTCACCGCCAGGATCGGCGGATCGGCGAACATGCGCGCGAGCGGCACGAACTGGTCCATCTCGTAGGTGGTGGGCTTTCCTTGCAGCCGGTTGGCTTCGGGAATGACGGCGAGCGAGGAGAGCGCCGTCATGATGGTGTGGCCGTCGGGCTCGGCGCGCGCCACGTAGGCGTGCCCGATCCCTCCGCCCGCGCCGCCCTTGTTCTCGACCACGACGTTGCGTCCCAACGTTTCGGCGAGATGCGCGGCGAGCGGGCGCGCCGCGAAGTCGGCGGTGCCGCCGGGAGGAAACGGGACCACGATGGTGATCGTGCGGCGGGGCCACGGCTCCTGGGCGCCAAGGCGATCCGGCGCGAGCGATGCCCCGCAGACCAGCCCCAGCGTCAATTTCAGCACGTCCCGGCGATCGGTCATCCCGCCTCCCCCGTCCTGCCAGATCATCCCGCAGGCGGCGTCACGGCGCACGTGCAAAATCGCCTCCCGGCCGGCCTGCGTTAACCGCCCGCTAACCATAAACCGGGCAATTCTTGCCGGGTACGCCTGCCTGCGGGACGGACCGGGAAGACCGCGCCGACATGACCGACATCACGGCTGGAGAAGGGGCGCGGCGCTGGTTCGCCGGCTTGCGGCTCCGCGAGATCGCCAACCTGCTCAAGCGCGGCGACCTCGCGCTCGCGCTCGGCGTGATGACCATCCTGGTCGTCCTCATCCTGCCGCTGCCGCCGGTCCTGCTCGACCTCTTCCTCGCCATCTCGATCATCCTCTCGGTGCTGATCCTGATGACGGCGCTGTTCATCCACGCGCCGCTCGAGTTCTCGGCGTTCCCGACGGTGCTGCTGATCGCCACCATGCTGCGGCTGGCGCTCAACCTCGCCTCGACGCGGCTCATCCTCGCGCACGGTCACGAGGGCACCTCGGCCGCCGGCCACGTCATCGAGGCGTTCGGCAATTTCGTCATGAGCGGCAATTTCGTCATCGGGATCATCGTGTTCACCATCCTGGTGATCGTGAACTTCGTGGTGATCACCAAGGGCTCGGGCCGCATCGCCGAGGTGGCGGCGCGCTTCAACCTGGACGCCATGCCGGGCAAGCAGATGGCGATCGACGCCGACCTTTCCGCCGGCCTGATCGACGAGAAGGAGGCGCGGCGCCGACGCAAGCATCTCGAGGACGAGAGCGCGTTCTACGGCGCCATGGACGGCGCCTCGAAATTCGTGCGCGGCGACGCCATCGCCGGCCTGCTCGTGGTCTTCATCAACGTGATCGGCGGGATGATCATCGGCGTCGTCCAGCAGGGCATGGCGTTCGCCGAGGCGGCGCGCACCTACACGCTGCTCACCGTGGGCGACGGCTTGGTCACGCAGGTGCCGGCGCTGATCGTCTCGACCGCGGCGGGCCTCCTGGTGTCGAAGGCGGGGGTGTCCGGTGCCGCCGACCAGGCGCTGCTCAAGCAGATGTCCGGCTATCCCAAGGCGCTCGGCATGTCGGCGGCCGTGATGCTGGTGATGGCGCTGCTGCCCGGCATTCCGATGGTCCCGTTTCTGGCGCTCGGCGGCGGCGCCGCCGCGCTCGCCTTCATCTTCGACCGACGCGCCAGCCAGGAGATCGCGACCGAGACCAAGAAGACCGA
>DASPZC010000027.1:0-9396 GCA_035636455.1 Xanthobacteraceae bacterium | reverse complement strand
CATAGACGTTGATCAGGCAGGCCTCCGGCTCCGGCGCATAGTCGGCGAGGTCGCGCCAGGCGCGCAGCACCGGCGCGGGGATGGCCGGCCAGGGCCGGCCGGTTTCCGGATGCGTCGGCTGATAGCGATAGCCGGCTTCGTCGGTCATCCAGCCGAGCGGCCCACAGTTGGTCATGCGCACCGACATCGGTTTGCCGCTGCGCGGCATCCGCGGGGTATAGAGCGGCGCGGCCGCGATCGTCGCGCGCACCGCCGCCAGCAACCCCTGCTGGGCATCGCGGTCGAGATAGCCCGGCACGAAGCGCAGCCCGGGCAGCGGGGAGCATGCGTTCATTAACCGTCCATTGAGCCAACGGGCCGAGGCGCGGGCGCGCGCCGATCACCGCCTCGCCTATTCGTGAACCGGCGCCTTGCGGCACAAAATCGCTGTCCTTATATCAGCCGCGAACGCCGTAGCCATGCGGCTAAACGAGCGCAAGAGGGGGTCGGATCGGGGGCGATCCGCGGGCACGAGGTGACCCGCCGTTGCTTCCTTCCCGGGCGCCGATCGAGGCCCGGCCGACCTGCCGCAAAACGAGAGGACGGACTCATGGGTAAGGTCATCGGTATCGACCTCGGCACCACCAATTCCTGCGTCGCGGTGATGGAAGGCGCGACGCCCAGGGTGATCGAAAACGCGGAAGGCATGCGTACCACGCCCTCGATCGTCGCTTTCAGCGACGACGGCGAGCGGCTCGTCGGGCAGCCGGCCAAGCGCCAGGCGGTCACCAATCCGGAACGCACCTTCTTCGCGGTCAAACGCCTGATCGGGCGCCGCTACGACGACCCGATGGTGGAGAAGGACAAGAAGCTCGTCCCCTACAAGATCGTGCGCGCCTCGAACGGCGACGCCTGGGTCGAGGCCGACGGCAAGCAATATTCGCCCTCGCAGATCTCCGCCTTCGTCCTGCAGAAGATGAAGGAGACCGCCGAGGCGCATCTCGGCCAGAAGGTCGAGCAGGCCGTCATCACCGTTCCGGCCTACTTCAACGACGCCCAGCGTCAGGCCACCAAGGACGCCGGCAAGATCGCCGGCCTCGAGGTGCTGCGCATCATCAACGAGCCGACCGCGGCGGCGCTCGCCTACGGCCTCGACAAGCAGAAGACCGGCACCATCGCGGTCTACGACCTCGGCGGCGGCACGTTCGACATTTCCGTTCTCGAGATCGGCGACGGCGTGTTCGAGGTGAAGTCGACCAACGGCGACACCTTCCTGGGCGGCGAAGACTTCGACATGCGGCTGGTCAATTATCTGGCCGACGAGTTCCAGAAGGAGCAGGGCATCGATCTGCGCCGCGACAAGCTCGCGCTGCAGCGCCTCAAGGAGGCGGCCGAGAAGGCCAAGATCGAGCTGTCCTCGACCACCCAGACCGAGATCAACCTGCCGTTCATCACGGCGGACGCCTCCGGTCCGAAGCACATGACCATGAAGCTCACCCGCGCCAAGTTCGAGGCGCTGGTGGACGATCTCATCCAGAAGACCGTCGAGCCGTGCCGGCTGGCGCTCAAGGACGCGGGGATTTCCGCCGGCGAGATCAACGAAGTGGTGCTGGTCGGCGGCATGACCCGCATGCCGAAGGTCCAGGACGTGGTGAAGCAGCTGTTCGGCAAGGAGCCGCACAAGGGCGTCAATCCCGACGAGGTGGTCGCGGTCGGCGCCGCAATCCAGGCCGGCGTGCTGCAGGGCGACGTCAAGGACGTGCTGCTCCTCGACGTGACGCCGCTCTCGCTCGGCATCGAGACGCTCGGCGGCGTGTTCACCCGCATCATCGACCGCAACACCACCATCCCGACCAAGAAGAGCCAGGTGTTCTCCACCGCCGAGGACAATCAGACCGCGGTGACCATCCGGGTGTTCCAGGGCGAGCGCGAGATGGCGAGCGACAACAAGATGCTCGGCCAGTTCGACCTGGTCGGCATCCCGCCGGCGCCGCGCGGCGTGCCCCAGGTCGAGGTCACCTTCGACATCGACGCCAACGGCATCGTCAACGTGTCGGCGCGCGACAAGGCGACCGGCAAGGAGCAGCAGATCCGCATCCAGGCCTCGGGCGGCCTGAGCGAAGGCGACATCGAGCGCATGGTGAAGGACGCCGAGGCGCACGCCGAGGAAGACAAGAAACGCAAGGCGCAGGTCGAGGCGAAGAACCAGGCCGAGGCGCTGCTGCACGCGACCGAGAAGGCGCTCGCCGAGCACGGCGCCAAGGTCGGCGAGCCCGAGCGGCGCGGCATCGAGAACGCGATGGCGGACCTGAAGGAAGCCATCAAGGGCGATGACGCCGATGCGATCCGCGCCAAGACCAATGCGCTCGCCCAGGCGTCGATGAAGCTCGGCGAGGCGATGTACGCGCAGGCCCAGCAGGGGCCGACGCCGGGCGGCGACGGCGGTGCGCCGGGCGGCCCGGCCGGCCCCTCCGGCGGCGCCAAGGAGGATGTGGTCGACGCGGAGTTCACCGAGGTTGACGACGACAAGAAGAACAAGAAGTCGGCGTGAGCTTCGGCAATGTGAGGAAACGCCGGGAGGAGGGCGTGGCAATCGCGGTCGATTCCACTCAACCCTCCTCCGAGTCCCGCGCCCGTGGGGCTGCAAGCTTTCCATCGCGAGCGGGGCGTCGCCCCGCGCCCGGATTGGCCGGCGGCTGAGAGCGGATCGCGATGGCGAAGCGGGACTATTACGACGTATTGGGGGTTGCGCGCGGCGCGAGCGAGGCGGATCTCAAGGCCGCCTTCCGCAAGCTCGCGATGAAATATCACCCGGACCGCAATCCCGGCGACAACGATTGCGAGCACCAGTTCAAGGAAATCAACGAGGCCTACGACGTCCTCAAGGACGCCGACAAGCGCGCCGCCTACGACCGCTTCGGCCACGCCGCCTTCGAGCACGGCATGGGGGCGGGCGCCGGTGCCGGCTTCGGCGCCGATTTCGCCTCGACCTTCGCGGACATATTCGACGATCTGTTCGGCATGGGCGGCCGGCGCGGCCGTCCGTCCGGGCGCGAGCGCGGGGCGGACCTGCGCTACAACATGGAGATCACCCTCGAGGAGGCGTTCAAGGGCAAGACCGCCCAGGTCCGCATCCCGACCGCGGTCACCTGCGAAGCCTGCTCGGGCAGCGGCGCCAAGCCGGGATCGAAGCCGAAGGCCTGCCCGACCTGCAACGGCCACGGCAAGATTCGCCATGCCCAGGGTTTCTTCACCATGGAGCGCACCTGTCCGGCCTGCCATGGCCGCGGCCAAGTGATCGACGATCCCTGTCCGTCCTGCTCGGGCTCCGGACGGCTGACGCGCGAGCGCACGCTCTCGGTCAATATTCCGCCTGGCGTCGAGGACGGCACCCGGATCAGGCTTGCCGGCGAAGGCGAGGCGGGCGCGCGCGGCGGCCCCTCCGGCGATCTCTACATTTTCCTCTCGCTTGCCCAGCACCCGTTCTTCCAGCGCGACGGGGCCGACCTGCACTGCCGCGTGCCGATCTCCATGGTCACCGCCGCGCTCGGCGGCGGCTTCGACGTGCCGACCATCGACGGCGGGCAGACGCGCGTGAAGGTGCCGGAAGGCACGCAGTCCGGCCGGCTGTTGCGCCTGCACGGCAAGGGCATGCCGGTCCTGCGCGCGCGCGGAACCGGCGACATGTACGTCCAGGTCGTCGTCGAGACCCCGCAGAAGCTGACCAAGCGCCAACGCGAATTGCTGGCGGAGTTCGACCGGCAATCGTCCGGCGAAACCCACCCGGAATCCGCGGGCTTCTTCGCCAAGGTCAGGGAATTCCTCGACGGGTTGGGGAGCCGGCCGGATCCGGCGTGAGCCGGTCGGGCCGGTAATGCTTGACCCCCGGGACGCAGCCCTTTACCGGTGAAGGCCACAGTCATTCGCGTCAGTCACGATGCAGTCACAATCCCTCCAGCTGGCCGACAAGAAGGCCCCGCGTTTCGACGACGAGGTCCGCTTCATCCGGTCCTGGCTGGAAAAGCCGCTGTCGACCGGCGCCGTGACGCCATCCGGCCGCGTGCTCGCCCGCACCATGGCGCGCTACGTTGAGCCGAAGGTGCCCGGGCCGGTGGTCGAGCTCGGACCCGGCACCGGGCCGGTGACCGAGGCGCTGGTCGAGCAGGGTGTCGATCCGGCGCGGCTCGTGCTCGTCGAGTTCAACCCGATCTTCTGCCAGTTGCTGCGCGCCCGCTTCCCGACCGCGACGGTCCTGCAGGGCGACGCCTACGGGCTGCGGCGCGTGCTCGCCAATCTGCTGCAGCCGGCGTCCGCGGTGGTGTCCGGGCTGCCCATGTTCACCAAGCCGGTGCGCCTGCGCCTGCGCCTGTTGCGCGACGCGCTCGCGCTCATGCGTCCGGGCGCGCCGTTCGTCCAGTTCACCTACGCGGTCGTGCCGCCGATCCCGCGGGCCTTCGCCGGGATCCAGGCCGAGGCCTCCGAGCGCATCTGGATGAACCTGCCGCCCGCCCGGGTCTGGGTCTACCGCAAAGGCTGAGGTCGGCGACCGGCGACCGCCGGGGCGCGACCGATCGCCGGAACGCCGCCGATGCCGATCCCGAAAATTCTCGTGCTGGCGGGCTCGATCCGCACCGGCTCGATGAATGCGCGGCTCGCCGCCCTGGCCGCCAAGGAGATTGCCCGGGCCGAGGGCGACGTCACCCGGATTTCCCTTCTCGATTATCCGCTGCCGCTTTATGACGGCGATCTCGAAAGCCGCGCCGGCCCGCCGGAGAATGCGGTGAAGCTCAAGCGCATGTTCTGCGCCCACCAGGGCGTGTTCATCGCCAGCCCCGAGTACAACGCGTCGATCACGCCGCTGCTCAAGAACGCCGTCGATTGGATTTCCCGGGTGCGCGAGAACAAGGAGCCGCCCTTGGCCGCCTACAGGAACCGGGTCTTTGCGCTCGGCGCCGCTTCGAACGGCACCTACGGGGGAATGCGATCGATCATGGCGCTACGCCAGGCGCTCGAGCTGGGTTGCGGGGCGCTGGTGATCCCGGAGCAGATCGCGGTGCGCGAGGCCGGCCATGCGTTCGACGACAACGATGAGCTCAAAGACGAGCGCAGCGCCCATTTGCTCAGGAGCCTGGCCGCGCGCCTGGTCGAGCTGGCCCGGCAGATCGCGTGAGAGGAGGAACCGCATGATGCCGACGCCGCGCGAGCGCCTGATCGTTGCGTTGGACCTGCCCTCGGTCGGCGAAGCCGAGGCCATGGTCGAGCGGCTCGGCGACACGGTCGCGTTCTACAAGATTGGCTATCAGCTCGTCTTTGCCGGCGGCCTGCCGCTCGCGCGCGCGCTCGCGCAGGCCAGCAAGCACGTCTTTCTCGACATGAAGCTGCACGACATCGGCAACAGCGTTGCGCGCGGGGTGGAGAACGTGGCCCGCCTGGGCGTGACCTTCCTGACCATTCACGCCTATCCGCAGACCATGCAGGCCGCCGTCGCCGCGAAGGCGGGCTCGAGCCTGAAGCTTCTCGCCGTGACGGTGCTCACCTCCTACGACGACATCGATCTCAATGAAGCCGGCTATGCGCTTGGGGTCGACGAGCTGGTCGCCGATCGCGCCAAGCGCGCCCATGACCTCGGCGTTGACGGCATTGTGTGCGCGGCCGAGGAAACCCCGGCGCTGCGCCTGATGGTCGGGTCCGACATGGCGCTGGTGACGCCGGGCATCCGGCCGGCCGGCAGCCGGCACGACGATCAGAAGCGCGTCGTGACGCCGGCGAGCGCCATTGCGGCCGGCGCCGATTATCTGGTGGTCGGCCGGCCGGTCATCGCGGCGCCCGATCCGCAAGCGGTCGCCGCCGAAATCGTCGCCGACATCGCCAAAGCCGCGACTTGAGAGGGACCGCCATGGCCAAGGGATATTGGATCGCCCACGTCGACGTCAGCGACCCGGAAGCCTACAAGGCGTACGTGGCCGCCAACGCGGCGGCGTTCCGCAAATACGGCGCAAGATTCTTGGTGCGCGGCGGAACGTGCGAGGTCGTGGAAGGCGGCGCCCGCGCCCGCAGCGTGGTGCTCGAGTTCGAGGACTACGCGACCGCGCTCGCCTGCTACCGCTCGTCCGAATACGCCAAGGCAATCGCGCTGCGCCGGGGCAACGCAATCGCCGACATCGTCGTGATCGAAGGCTACGACGGACCGCAGCCGGCGGACGGATGAGTCTGCGGTCGCGGCTTTCCTTTGCGCCGATGCGTCGCTATATCCGCCCGCAACGCGGAGGCTGATCCATGGTGGACATGCGGCTCGTCGTCCTGGGCGCGGGTGGGCGCATGGGGCGCACGCTGGTGAAGACGATCGCCGACACGGCCGGTGTCGTGGTCGTCGGCGCCGTCGAGCAGGCGGGCTCGCCGCTGATCGGCCAGGACGCGGGCGTGCTGGCGGGGCTGCCGGCGAACGGCGTCAAGCTGACGCCCGATCTCAAGCCGCTCATCGCCGGCGCCGACGGCATTCTCGATTTCACCGTGCCGGCCGCGAGTGTCGCGACCGCGGCGCTGGCGGCGGAGGCCGGCGTCGCGCATGTCATCGGCACGACAGGGCTGTCCGCCGACGATGAGGGCAAGGTCAAGGCGGCGGCACAACGCACCGCCATCATGAAGTGCGGCAACATGAGCCTCGGGGTCAATCTGCTGGCCGCCGTCGTGAAGCGGGTGGCGCGCTCGCTCGATGAGGACTTCGACATCGAGATCGTCGAGATGCATCACAACCGGAAGGTCGACGCGCCGTCCGGCACGGCGCTGCTGCTCGGCGAGGCGGCGGCGGCGGGCCGCAACGTCGATCTCGCAAAGCGCTCCGCGCGCGGGCGCGACGGCATCACCGGCGCGCGCCGGCGCGGCGACATCGGCTTCGCGTCGCTGCGCGGCGGCACGGCGGTGGGCGATCACAGCGTGATCTTCGCCGGGACCGCCGAACGCATCGAGCTGACCCACCGGGCGGAGGACCGCGCGCTGTTCGCCCGCGGGGCGCTCAAGGCGGCGCTGTGGGTGCGCGGCAAGCCGCCCGGCCTCTATTCCATGGCCGACGTGCTGGGGCTTGCCGACTTCTGAACGCTAGGGCATGTCCCGTCCCTTCGGAATCGGGACATGCCCTAGAATCATTGAGTGGCGCATGTTCTTATCGGCGAACCGGTATCCGCTTCGCCGGAACATGCGCTAGCAATCCGAGGATCGAATGACCGACCGTCTTCTCGTGCTTGTGCGCCACGGCCAGAGCGACTGGAACCTGAAGAACCTGTTCACCGGCTGGCGCGATGTCGATCTGTCCGAGCAGGGCATCGCGGAGGCGGTGAGCGCCGGCCGCAAGCTCAAGGCGCAGGGTTTTCGCTTCGACGTGGCGTTCACCTCCGCGCTCATACGGGCGCAGCGCACCCTCGACCTGATGCTCGCCGAGATGCGCCATCCGGAGATCCCGGTGTTCAAGGACGAGGCGCTCAACGAACGCGACTACGGCGACCTCGTCGGCCTCAACAAGGACGATGCGCGCAAGCGTTGGGGCGAGGAGCAGGTGCTGATCTGGCGGCGCTCCTACGACGTGGCGCCGCCCGGCGGCGAAAGCCTGCGCGACACGGCCGCGCGCGTGTTGCCCTATTACATCCAGGAAATATTGCCGCGGGTGATGCGCGGCGAGCGCGTGCTGGTCTCCGCCCACGGCAATTCCCTGCGCGCGCTCGTGATGGTGCTCGACCGGCATACGAAAGAATCGATCGTCAAGCTCAACATCGACACCGGGGTGCCGCTGATCTATCGGCTCAACGCGGATTCGACCGTCGCCGAGAAGCGCGACCTCGCCGCGTGAGCGGGCCGGCCGCGATCGCCGTTCTCAAGTCCGTGACCGCCGCGGACATCGCCGAGCTTGCCGACGTGCTGGCCGACTGCGTCGCCGGCGGCGCCTCGGTGAGTTTCATGCCGCCGTTCGGCCGTGACGCGGCGGCGGACTATTTTCGCAAGGTTGCCGCCGAGGTCGACCGCGGTGAGACCGCGCTGATCGCCGCGCGGCTCGATCGCCGCATCTTCGGCACCGTTCAGCTCGGCCTCGCGCTGCCGCCCAATCAGCCGCACCGCGCCGACGTGAAGAAGCTGCTGGTGCACCGGGCGGCGCGCCATCACGGCATCGGCGCTGCGCTGATGTCGGCGGTCGAGGACGCCGCACACGAGCGCGGCCGCACGCTCCTGGTGCTCGACACCTGCGAGGGCGGCGATGCCGAGCGGCTCTACGCGCGCGCCGGCTGGACCCGCGTCGGGGTCATTCCGGGTTACGCGCTCTATCCCGACGGGCGCCCCTGCGACACGGTCATCTTCTGGAAGCAGATTTAGGGCCCGGGCTTGCGACGCCCGGGCCCCATCATTCTCAGAGGCTGAGGACTACGCCGCCTGGACCTGCCCGGCCTCCCAGCCGAGGATGGCGCGCTTGCGCGTCAGGCCCCAGTGATAGCCGGTGAGGTCGCCGCTCTTGCCGACCACGCGATGGCACGGCACCACGAACGACACCGGGTTGCGGCCGACCGCAGCGCCGACCGCGCGCGCGGCATTCGGCTTGCCGAGCTTTGCGGCGACGTCCGAATAGGTGGTGGCGCGTCCCATCGGGATGCCGAGCAGGGTCTCCCACACCCGCACCTCGAAATCCGTGCCGATCAGCACCACCCGCAGCGGCCGGTCGGGCCGCCACAGGGTCGGGTCGAAGATGCGCCGGGCGATCGGCCCGGTGCGCTCCTTGTCCTCGCCGTAGCGCGCCTTGGGCCAGCGGCTGCGCAAGTCGTCGAGCGCCGCCTCTTCTTCCCCCGGATCCGCGAAGGCGAGGCCGGCGAGGCCGCGCTCGGTCGTCATCACCAGCGCGCTGCCGAACGGGGAGGGGTGGAAGCCGTAGGCCACCGTCAGCCCCGCGCCGCCCGATTTCCATTCGCCGGGCGACATCGCCTCGTGGGTGACGAAGAGATCGTGCAGCCGGCCGGGGCCGGACAGGCCGACCTCGTAGGCCGCGTCGAGCACGCTCGCCGAGGCGCGCAGCAGGCGGCGCGCATGGTCGAGGGTGACCGCCTGCAGGAAGGCCTTGGGGGTCAGCCCCGCCCAGCGACGGAACAGGTGATGCAGGTCGGCGGTGGTGGTGCCGACCGCCGCGGCGATTTCGTCGATCTCCGGCTGCTCCCGCCAGTGCTCGGAGATGAAAGCGATTGCGCGCCGCACCACGGCGTAGTCGTCGGCTGCGGCGGCGAGCGGCGTGTGTTCGCTTACGCGATCGGGCGACAACATGGTGTTCTCCTGGGTCATTGTCTTGCCCGCTACCTAGGCTTCGTCCGAGGCATACTCCACCCGATTCCTGGCAATTGCCGCGCCTATTGTAGAACCGTCCGGCTCGGCCCGCGCCGGGCCTCCCCG
>DASPZC010000026.1:0-5607 GCA_035636455.1 Xanthobacteraceae bacterium | reverse complement strand
ACTCCGTCGCACCCCGCAGCCCCGCAGGGCCAATCTAGTGCGCTGGCGCCCGACGCGCCACTTCGCCGTTTCGCGCTTCGCCCGGCGGTTCTCCGCTATTCCGGCGTCAGCCGAGGGCGACGCCCTCGCCGAGGCTGCGGTTGAGGCCCTTGATGACCCGCTCGATCCGCTCGGCGGCGGAGTTGAGCGCCGCGGCGATCGCCGCCTGCGTCGCCTGCGACCGCTCGGCTGCGACCACCCGCGCGTCCTGCAGGGCGGCGAGGTCCTCCTCGAAGCGGCGCAGGCGCTTCCCCGCCTCCACCAGTTCATCCGCGATGGTGAGCGCCGCCATCATGGTCAGGCGCATGTCGCCGATCTCGCCGAACTGCGCGCGCAACTGCTCGATGCGGCGGTCGAGATCCCCGGCGAGCCAGACGAGGTGGTTCTCCTGGCCGTCCTCGCACGCCATGCGGTATTGGCGGCCGTTGATGGTTACGCTGACATGAGCCATTGACTGAAACTCCCGCGCGGCCGCCCCGGCGCGACCGTCCCCCCGGATGAAGTCTCCCTGCGCACGTCGCCTTTTGTCAACGATCGTGCGCGTCGAGCACCGTGCGGATGCTGTCGATGGCGAGGTCGAGCCGGCGCGCGACCTCGCGGTTCGCCGTCTCGAGCCGGTTCGCCCGCGCGGCCTGCGCGTCGAGATCGGCGGCGAGCTTGGAACGGTCGCTGCCGAGCGCGTGCACCTGCGCCGCGAGCGTGTCCTCGCCGTGATCGGCTTCGCGCCGGCGCTCGGCGGCCGCCTCAAGCGCATCGAGCGCGGCGGCAAGCCGCCGGCTCGCGGCATCGATCGCGCTCGCATCGGACATGGCCGCCTCCCCGCCTCCCGCGGCTGCCGCACCAACGTCGCGAATTTTTTCGGCTCAGCAAGGAGTTGCGAATCAAAACGTACGGTCTGTGACCGATCCGCGTCAACGCCTTGACAAAGCCCGTCCCCGGGATTCGCGTTATCGTCATGCCCGGTGCTTTGCAAGCACGCCAGCATGCACATTCAATCGGGGCCGAAACTTGTCAACTGTTTGACATAAGCCCGGCCATTGCCGCCTTTCCTTCGCCGCTCCGGCGCATTGACTCCGAAACGTCACATGCTATCAGTCCGCCGCCTCGGCGGGTCAGCGCTTTCTCGACATTGTGGGCAGCCCTCTTCGGCGGATTTCGTTCGCGTATCCGCCGCGAGCGGGCTTCGCGCATCGCGGGGACGGCGCACGCCGCGGATCGGTCCGCGCCGCGGCCCGCACGGGGAACGAGTGATGACGTCGCGTGCCCAACATGATCGCATGGCGAACGCCATCCGGGCGCTCGCCATGGACGCGGTCGAGCAGGCGAAGTCGGGTCATCCCGGCCTGCCGATGGGGGCCGCCGACATCGCCGCCGTCCTGTTCGGGCGTTTCCTCAAATTCGATCCGGCTGACCCGGCCTGGCCCGACCGCGACCGTTTCGTGCTGTCCGCCGGCCACGGGTCGATGCTGATCTATGCGGTGCTGCATCTCCTCGGTTATCCGGCGATGACCATCGAGGAGATCAAGCGCTTCCGCCAGCTCGGCTCGATCACGCCGGGCCATCCCGAGCACGGCCACACGCCGGGCATCGAGACCACGACCGGCCCGCTCGGCCAGGGTCTCGCCAACGCGGTCGGCATGGCGATCGCCGAGCGTCATCTCGCCGCGACGTTCGGCGACGGCCTCGTCAACCACCGTACCTACGTGCTGGCGTCCGACGGCGACCTGATGGAGGGCATCAGCCACGAAGCGATCGCGCTCGCCGGCCATCTCCGGCTCGCCAAGCTGACCGTGCTGTTCGACGACAACGGCATCTCGATCGACGGCCCGCTGGCGCTTGCCGATTCGGTCGATCAGGTGGCGCGCTTCACGGCGGCCGGCTGGTCCGCCTCGCGCATCGACGGGCATGATCCCGGCGCGATCGCGGGCGCGATCGAGGCGGCCCAGCACAGCGACCGCCCGACCCTCGTCGCCTGCCGCACCACCATCGGCTTCGGCGCTCCCAGCAAGGCCGGCACCGAGAAGAGCCATGGCTCGCCGTTGGGCGCCGACGAGATCGCCGGCGCCCGCGAGAAACTTGGCTGGGAGGATGCGCCGTTCGCGATTCCCGCCGACGTGCGCGCGTTGTGGCGGCAGGCCGGACTGCGTTCGCAGGCCGGCCGCGCCGCGTGGGATGCACGCGTCGCGGCGCTCGAACCCGACGCGCGCGCCGAGTTCGCGCGGCGACGGCGCGGCGACGGCGCGCAGGACGCGCTTGCCGCCACGGTGCGCACGGTCAAGCAGAAGCTCGCGGCGTCGCCGCAGGAGGTCGCGACCCGACGCGCATCCGAGATCGCGCTCGAGAGCCTGGTGCCGGCGCTGCCCGAGCTCGTCGGCGGCTCGGCGGATCTGACCGGCTCGAACAACACCAGGCCGAAAGGCATGGCGGTCCTCTCGGCCGCCGATTATTCCGGACGCTTCATCCATTACGGGGTGCGCGAGCACGCCATGGCGGCGGCCATGAACGGCATGGCCTTGCACGGCAGCGTCATTCCCTTTTCGGGGACGTTCCTGGTGTTCTCCGACTATTGCCGGCCGGCGCTGCGGCTTGCCGCCCTCATGGGTCAGCGGGTCATTCACGTCATGACCCACGATTCGATCGGGCTCGGCGAGGACGGGCCGACCCATCAGCCGGTCGAGCATCTCGCGGCGTTGCGCGCCATGCCGAACCTCCTGGTGCTCCGCCCGTGCGACGCGGTCGAAACCATCGAATGCTGGCAGCTAGCCATCCAGCGGCAAACCGGGCCGAGCGTGCTGGCGTTGACGCGACAGAATTTGCCGCAGCTGCGGGCCGGGTTCGACGCGGACAACCGCTGCGCAGCCGGCGCCTACGAGCTGGTCCCCGCCGACGGCCAAGCAGCCGTCTCGCTGTTCGCGTCGGGCTCGGAGGTCGCGGTCGCCGTGGAGGCGCGGGCCCTGCTCGCCGGGCGCGGCATTGCGGCGCGCGTCATATCGGTCCCGTGCGTCGAGCTGTTCCTGGCCGCACCGTCCGAGCGCCGGCGCGCCGTCATCGGCGACGCCCCCGTCCGGGTCGCTATCGAGGCGGCCGTGCGCCAGGGCTGGGACGCCATCATCGGCACCGATGGCGTCTTCGTCGGCATGAGCACATTCGGCGGGAGCGCCCCATATAAGGACCTCTATCGCCACTTCGGCATCACTGCCGCGGCGGTGGCCGATGCGGCGTCAACCAAGCTGGGCGGAAAATGAAGGAACCCGGTTGCGGGGCTGCGACTTGATGGTAATCCCTACCCCCTCAAGCCTGCAGCGGCGTTTGACCCGCCCACGCGGAACGAGGAGCTGAACATGTCGGTTCGGGTCGGCATCAACGGGTTCGGCCGCATTGGCCGCAACGTGCTGCGCGCCATCGTCGAGGCGGGCCGCAGCGACATCGAGGTGGTCGGCGTGAACGACCTCGCGCCGGTCGAGACCAACGCGCATCTGCTGCGCTTCGACTCGATCCACGGACGCTTCCCGGGCGAGGTGAAGGTCGACGGCGACGCGATCCATTGCGGCAACGGCAGAATCAGGGTGACCGCCGTCAAGGATCCGGCCCAGCTGCCGTGGAAGGACCTCGGCGTCGACATTGCGCTCGAGTGCACCGGCATCTTCACCGCCAAGGACAAAGCCTCGGCCCATCTCAAGGCCGGCGCCAGGCGCGTGCTCATCTCCGCTCCCGCCGACGGCGCCGATCTCACCGTGGTCTACGGCGTGAACCACGACAAGCTGACGAAAAGCCACCTCGTGGTCTCGAACGCGTCGTGCACGACCAACTGCCTCGCTCCGGTCGCCAAGGTGCTCAACGATGCGATCGGCATCGAGAAGGGCTTCATGACGACCATTCACGCGTACACCAACGACCAGCCGAGCCTCGATCAGGTGCACAAGGATCTCTATCGCGCGCGCGCCGCGGCGCTGTCGATGATTCCGACCTCGACCGGCGCCGCCAAGGCGGTCGGCCTGGTGCTGCCCGAGCTGTCCGGCAAGCTCGACGGCGTCGCCATCCGCGTGCCGACGCCCAACGTCTCGGTGGTCGACTTCAAGTTCGTGGCCAAGCGCGCCACCACCAAGGATGAGGTCAATACGGCGGTCAAGCGCGCGGCCGAGCAGCAGTTGAAAGGGATCCTCGGCTACACCGAGCAGCCGAACGTGTCGATCGACTTCAACCACGACCCGCATTCCGCCGTGTTCCACATGGACCAGACCAAGGTGATGGAAGGCACGCTGGTGCGGGTGATGGCGTGGTACGACAACGAATGGGGCTTCTCCAACCGCATGGCCGATACCGCCGTGGCGATGGGAAAGCTCGGCTGACGAACGCTGCGGGCACGCACATGAGTGCGTTCCGGACCCTCGATCAGGCCGACGTCGCCGGCAAGCGCGTGCTGGTGCGCGTCGATCTCAACGTGCCGATGGAGAACGGCCGGATCACCGACCTGACCCGACTCGAGCGTGTCGAGGCGACGATCAGGGAAATTGCCGGCAAGAGCGGCAAAGTGATCCTGCTCTCCCATTTCGGCCGCCCGAAGGGACCCGACCCGGCCCAGTCGCTGCGCCCGGTCGCGCAGGCGCTGGCGGACATCGTCGGCCGTCCGATCGCGTTCGCCGACGACTGCATCGGCCCCCAGGCCGAAGCGGCGGTCGCGGCGCTCCAGCCCGGCGACATTCTCTGTCTCGAGAACACCCGCTTTCACAAGGGCGAGGAGAAGAACGATCCGGCCTTTGTTGCGGCGCTGGCGAAGCTCGGCGACATCTGGGTCAACGACGCGTTCTCGGCCGCGCACCGCGCCCATGCCTCGACCGAGGGGCTCGGCCACAAGCTTCCGGCCTATGCGGGCCGCACCATGCAGGCCGAGCTTGACGCGCTCGCGCGCGCCCTCGAAGCGCCGCAGCGGCCGCTCGCCGCCATCGTCGGAGGCGCAAAAATCTCGACCAAGCTCGATCTGCTCGGCAACCTTGTCGCCAAGGTCGATTCGTTGATCATCGGCGGCGGCATGGCCAATACGTTCCTGGCGGCCGAGGGCAAGAAGGTCGGCAAGTCCCTGGCCGAGCACGACCTTGCCGCGACCGCGCGCGAGATCGCCGCCAAGGCCAAGGCGAGGCCGTGCGAGATCGTGCTGCCGGTCGATGCGGTCGTGGCGCCGGAGTTCAAGGCGCATGTGCCGTCGCGGGTGGTGGGGATCGACGCGGTGGGGGCCGACGACATGATCCTCGACATCGGGCCGCGCAGCATCGAGCATGCAGTGTCGGTATTGGCCCGCACCAAGACCTTGGTGTGGAACGGCCCGTTCGGCGCATTCGAGCTGGAGCCGTTCGACATCGGCACGATCGAGGTTGCGGAAGCGGCGGCCGAGCTGACCGAGGCCGGCGACATCGTTTCCGTCGCCGGCGGGGGCGATACGGTCGCGGCGCTCAACAAGGCCGGCGTGGCCGACCGGTTTTCCTATGTCTCGACCGCCGGCGGTGCCTTCCTCGAATGGCTCGAAGGCAAGGCGTTGCCCGGGGTCGAAGTCTTGAGGGTATGATTGCGCCC
>DASPZC010000025.1:0-3266 GCA_035636455.1 Xanthobacteraceae bacterium | reverse complement strand
CATGGCCGGCTCGACCACGCCGAGCAGCGCCGCAGCCGTGACGGCGGCGTCGGCCGCCGTCCCGCCGGCGCGCAACGTCTCGATCGCCGCGTGGGTGGCGAGCGGGTGCGAGGTCGCCGCCATGCCCTCGCGGGCAAGAACCGGCGAGCGCCCGGGCAGGTGAAAATCGCGGGTCACGTTGGTCCCAGGATCGGGTCTCAGGGTTCGCCGTGCGCGGGCGGATGTTCGTGCGGAACCTCGACCGGGCGCTCGTGCCGGCGGGCGCGGATGCGGATCGAGATCCCCCCGATCACGTCGATGAAGCAGATGGCGACCAGGATCGCGAAGGTGGAGTTTCCCGCTTGCGGAACGAGGAGGAATTCCGCGAGCGCGCCGCCGAACACCAGAATCGAGAGCAGGTGATCGATGATCGATTTCGCGCTGGTCGCCTTGACCATCTCGACGAACAGCAGGAACAGCGCCCCGGCGATGAACACATCCCCGAACGTGACGGTCCAGTCCACGCCCGAGAGCAAATGCACGGTGTAGACTTTCGCGCCCCAGCCGCCGGCCGGCGGCGTGAGGAACGCGACCATGTTGTAGACCGCGAGCGCGACGATCAGCAGGGGAAAGCCGACGAGAAACACGAAGCGCTCCTCAAGTGCGACCGGGCGGACTTGTTATTGGTGGAGCATGATCTTTTCCGAAAACCGGTATCCACTTTTCGGGATCATGCTCTAGCCCTCCGCCTTCGGCTTGAGGATCTGCCGGCCCCGGTACATGCCGGTCTTGAGGTCGATATGGTGCGGCCGCCGCAGCTCGCCGGAGTCCTTGTCCTCGACATAGGTCGGCCTTTTCAGCGCGTCGGCGGAGCGCCGCATGCCCCGCCGCGACGGTGAGGTTTTTCGTTTCGGCACGGCCATGGCGTCGTTCTCCTCGGATGCCACACTCGACGGGAAGCGCGGCTTATAGAGGAACGCCCGGCTGAAGGCCAGCGCCCGTCACTGCGCCTGTTCAGCGCGCGCGCCGGCGCAGGCACGGGTCGAGCCCGGCGCTGGCACGGACCTGATAGATGCCGGCGAGCCGGCGTACGCCCGGGCTCGGCCGCGCGGCGTTGCGCCGCATCGGGTTCGGCAGCACGGCGGCCATCAGCGCGGCCTCGCGCAAGGTGAGGTCGCGCGCCGATCGGTTGAACGCGCGGCGCGCGCCCGCCTCGATGCCGAACTGTCCATCGGGACCCCACTCGGCGACGTTGAGATAGATTTCGAGAACGCGCCGCTTCGGCAAGACGAGATCGATCCACAGCGCGAGCGGAGCTTCCAGCGCCTTGCGCACCAGGCTGCGTCCCGGCCACAGGAACAGGTTCTTGGCGGTCTGCTGGGTGATGGTCGAGCCGCCGCGCAGTCGGCCGCCGTCATCGGCGTCGTCGATCGCCTCGCGTACCTCCTGCCAGTCGATGCCCCGATGGGTGCAGAAGCGCGCGTCCTCCGCGGCGATGACGGCGCGCGGCACCGCCGGGCTGATCGCGTCGAGCGGAACCCAGGTGCGCTCGACGCGCGCACCGGTCGCCCAGCGCCACAGCATGAGGGTGGAGACCGGATGGCCGAAACGATAGAGCGGGGTGAGGATGTAGGGGAGAAGCAGAATGGCGAGGATGATCGCCAGTACCCACCACGTCAGGCGCAGGAGAGGGCGGCTCGCGGCGGGGGGACTCATCGCGCGAGTAAAGCACGACGGGGGCGACGCGGACCAACAAGGGCGCGGGCCTTCAACGTTAGGCTTGAGATGGGCGGCGGTTCCGGATCGAATGGCCGAATGGAACAGACCGCGCACCGGCGCCGCCTGCCGAAGATCGTGCGAATCGTGCGGGCGCGTCCGCGCCTCTTCTTGTCCGTGCTGCTCGGCCTCCTCGTCGTCGCGCTGGCGCCGGCGGATTGGCGACTGGCAACCCGTCTCCTGCTCGCCTGGGATATCGGGGTCGGCGTTTATCTGATCGCCGTGTGGCAGGTGATGATGCGCGCCGATGCCGGACGCATCCGTCGCCGCGCCGCGCTGCAGGACGAGGGGCGCATCGCCATTCTGGTGCTGGTCGTCGTCGCGGCGCTCGCCAGCCTCGGGGCGATTCTGGCCGAGCTGGGATCGGCCGCGCTCGGCGGCATCGGGCGGTCGCCGTGGCAACTCGCGCTTGCCGCGCTGACGATCCTGTTCTCGTGGGCGCTCGTCCATACCATCTTCGCGCTGCACTACGCGCACGAGTTCTACGGCGAGGGCGCCAGGGGCGGCGGCTTGGCCTTCCCGGGCGGCGAGGAGCCCGACTATTGGGACTTCCTCTATTTCTCGCTGGTGATCGGCATGACCTCGCAAGTCTCCGACGTCGCGGTCACCAACCGGCGCATCCGCCGCACCGTGTCGGCGCACGGCGTGGTGTCGTTCCTGTTCAATGCGGCTTTGATCGCGCTCACCGTCAACATCGCGGCGAGCGCGCTGGTGGGGTGAGTTATTCGGCGGCCGTTTGTTTGGCTGCGCCGTAGCGGCGGTCGATGTAGTCGATCACCATCGCCTGGAAATCCGCCGCCAAGGTCGGGCCGCGCAGGGTCGCGGCCTTCTTGCCGTCGATGAACACCGGGGCGGTCGGCTGCTCGCCGGTGCCGGGCAGCGAGATGCCGATGTCGGCGTGCTTGGATTCGCCCGGCCCGTTGACGATGCAGCCCATCACCGCGACGTTGAGCCCCTCGACGCCCGGGTAGCGCTTCTTCCACTCCGGCATCGACTCGCGGATGAAGTCCTGGATCGACTTCGCGAGCTCCTGGAACGTGGTCGAAGTGGTGCGCCCGCAGCCGGGGCAGGCGGCGACCAGCGGCACGAAGGTGCGGAACCCCATGGTCTGCAGCAGTTCCTGGGCGACCTTGACCTCGAGCGTGCGATCGCCGTTGGGCTCGGGGGTGAGCGAGATGCGGATGGTGTCGCCGATGCCCCGCTGCAAAAGAATGCCGAGCGCCGCCGAGGACGCGATGATGCCCTTCGAGCCCATGCCGGCCTCGGTCAAGCCGAGGTGGAGCGCATAGTCCGAGCGCCGCGCGAGCTCGGTATAGACCGCGATGAGGTCCTGCACGGCGGAGACCTTCGCCGAGAGAATGATGCGGGATTTTTCGAGGCCGATCTCCTCGGCCCGCGCCGCCGAGAGCAGCGCGGATTGCACCATGGCTTCCCGCGTCACCGCCCGCGCCTCGACCGGTTTTTCCGAGCGCGCGTTCTCGTCCATCAGCCGGGTCAGCAGCTCCTGATCG
>DASPZC010000024.1:0-7672 GCA_035636455.1 Xanthobacteraceae bacterium | reverse complement strand
CGTCCCATCAGCAAGCTTGAGCATCCCCGTCGCCTCGAGGCGCCGCATCGCAAACCAGGTGGCGCGGTCGATCAGCTCGACATCGGGGGCGGCGCCAGCGCCGCGCGCCGCGAGGCGCTTGGCCTCGGCGGCGAGCGCCTCGCGGTCAAGGTCGAGAACCGCAAGCACACGCAGGCGGCCGTCGCTGCCCTGGCGCGACTCGATGAACAGGGCGCGCTCGCCGTGACGCTGCCGCAACTCCTCCGCAATCACTTCGTCCGCGGCAACGATGGCCGGCGCGACGGCGTCGGCCGCCTGCATCATCGCTTGCATGCGCTCGATCATGGCCGCACGGCCGGAGGGCATTTTCAGCGCCGCGATGTCGCCCTCGCCGTCGAGAATACCCCCGGCCAACGCCTGCTTCTGTCCGAGCAGATGCAGAATTCCGTGCTCGATCGAGTTTTCGCAGACCAGATTGACCACGCTCACCGAGCGGGTCTGATGCTTGCGCCACGCGCGGGCGATACGCTGCTCGAGCTTGGCCGGGTTCCACGGCAGATCGAGGTTGACCACGGCGCTCGCGGCCTGGAGGTTGAGACCGACGCTGCCACTGTCGGTCGACAGGAACAGGCGGCACATCGGGTCTTTCTTGAAGCGCATGATCTCCGCGCGCCGGCGCTGCTGCGGCACGGAGCCGGTGTGCCAAGCCGCTTCGATGCCCATCTCGGCCGCGAGCTCGCGCACGAGTTCCAGCATGCGTTCCCATTCCGAGAACACGATGACCTTGCGATCCGGCTCCTCGAACAGGTCGTTGAGGATGCGTTCCAGCTCTTCGAGTTTCGGGCTCACCCGGCAGGTCGGATCGAGAATCGCCGGCGTGTCGCAGATCATTCGCATGCAGGCGAGCAGCATTTGCAGCCGGTCAAACTCCGCCTGGGTCAGTGGCCGGCGTTGCGACTGATAAATGAGGCGGACCGCAGGAACGCGGTAATCCTCGTAGCGTTTCAGCTGCTCCTCGACCATCGGAACGAAATAGGTCTTCACCGTCCGGCCGGGCAGTTCCTTCTCCACGTCGCACTTGCGCCGGCGCAGCATCACCGACCCGACGCGCCGGCGCAGCTCCGCCAGATTCTGGTAATCGGTCGGACGCCCGCGCTCGTCGAGCCGGTAGAACTCCCGATTGAACCGGAACAGCGGCCCGACCAGCTCAGGGTCCAGGTACTGGACGATCGAATAAAGCTCGTCGATCCGGTTCTCGAGCGGCGTACCGGTCAAAACGAATGCATAGGACGAGCGAAGCGACTTCACTCGGCGCGCTGTCTTGGTTTGCCAATTTTTGATCCGCTGCGCCTCGTCGAGCACCACCACATCCGGGGCAAGGACGGCGTTGATGTCATCGATGTCGGTGAGCACTTGCTCATAATTGACGATCGTGAAGAAGGGCGGCTCGCGGTAAGCGGCAAGCCGTTGCGGCCGCGGGCCAAACACCAACTTCGTCGGCCGATCCGTGAATCGTGCGATCTGCTCTTCCCATTCCGCCTTGAGCGAAGCCGGGCACACCACCAGCACGCGCGCGAGGTCCTTGCGCCGGGCGAGCAGTTCGCAGGCGGCGATTGCCTGCACCGTCTTGCCGAGCCCCATCTCGTCGGCGAGCAGAACTCTTTCGCCGAACGCCAGATGCAGCATGCCCTCGTGCTGGTACGGCAAGAGCTTCAGGCGCAGAAAGTCGAGACTGGCGCGCCCGGCCTCGATCTCGGCGAGGAATGCCGCCCGCGCTTCCAGCTGTGAGCGCCGGCGCTTGATGCGCTCGAGCCATGGACCGAGGTGGCGCGACACGCGAATCACACGGCGGATCTTCGCCGGAGCCGATCGCCATTCCTCGATCAGCGTCTCGATCTTGTCCGCATCGGTATCGAGCGTCCCGTCAGCACAAAGATGCGGCTGCAGCCAGTTCCACGCCGCTTGCGTGTCCGCTCGGTCGCAGGGCCGCGTGACCGTCAGCGCGGGTGTTTCACGGCGATCGACGAATATCTCCACCCGGTCGCCGCCTTCGACGGCTGCCTGTCGAAAGGCTTTGGCGCCACGCCGATGGAGTGCGGCGATGACCCCCTCGATATGCTTGCAGGTGCCGAGCCCGTTGACGCGGTGATCGATGCATCCGCAAGAATTGGATGCGTCATCGAGGCTGCGAATCTCCACCTCGTACGAACCGCCGGTCCCGGATCGAGTGCGGAACGTGCCGAAGAACGGGTGCCCGCTTTCGAGCGCCTCGATGGCGACGATCTCGGTGCGTCCCCGCCAGCGGCGGAGCGCGATTTCGTCCTCATCGGTCGTCCGCCACCCCTGCGGCGGAGCGGGCCGGTCGAGCACGGTGCGGGCATCGCTCCGCTTCGCGGGCTTGCGCGGCCGCGCCGCTCCCGGCGCCCGCAAGGCGTTTGCAACTGTCGCCAGTGATTCGCGCGGCATGCACCGACCGTACACCGGCTTCCCGCGCCGTCAATGCAGCACTATTGCTGTGCACAGCCAAGAACGCAGACGTTCGGCGAGCAGACGACACGGATGTCGGACTCGAAACTTGCCCTCGCGCGGGCGGGCAAGTTCGACGAAAACTTCGTTCAAGCTGCGAATGCCCGCCCGAGGGGGGGTGAGTGCTACTGCCCGCCTTTACGCCGCGGGTCGGTTGATTTTCCGCGCGGGCACGTAGTGCGCCGCCAAAAGGCGCCGATCACGAGCAAGCGCCCGGCAGGCAATCGCAACGACGGCCGGCAATTCATCTTTGTTCAGATAGGCCATGATCGTACGCCGACCGACGCCGAGCAGCTTGGCTGCTTCGGTCAGCGACAGCCCTAACGATTTTCGCCATTCCGCGAAATCGGCTCCCGTCATCGGCTGCTGCTCTTCCCATATTCGCCGAAGCGCCGACGCGGAGACGTCGAGACGTCCCCATTTCGTCTTGACCGGCCAAGCCACGCCAAGACCGTCCTCGACAATCGTCGCTTTGGCGAAAGTCTCGGCATCGTCCAACAGCGGTGCGAAGTGCACGCTGCGGGCGATCAGGCCGGTCAGGTCGAGCTCGCGCTCGCGCCGCTCTCCGGCGAAGCGCACGCGCAGAGCATGGCCGCCGGCTGGACTCACCTTTATCAGTTTCGCGCTCTCGTCGCTCATACCGGTCATCTTTAGATCGCAACGCGCGAAAACCCGCCCTACTGGGCTCACGCCGCCGCCATATCGAGGGGCGGGCCGATGTCGGCGGGGATCGGACAGACGTAGGGGTGCTCCCTGGTGCGCGCCTTGAGGTCGGCCATGGCGCGCGGGATCAGCGTCTCGTCCCCGAGCGCCTGCACCGCGGTCGCGGCCATCACCTTGGCGACGTGCACCATGCCCTTGTGCGCCGCCGGCGTCTTGCCCTGGGCGGTCAGTTGCCAGGAATGGCCGGGCGTGCCGATCGCGTAGGTCGCGCAGTGCGCCTGCACGGTCGGCACCACCCAGCTCACGTCGCCGACGTCGGTCGAGCCGACCATCGGCGCGCGCTTCAGTCCCATCGGCGCCACCTGATCGCACAGCGGCGCGTCGCCGCGCGGCAGGCCGACCCGGCGATAGGCGGTGGCGATATCCTCGTCCGACAGGGTCGCCTGGATCTTTCGCGCGAAGGCGCGGTCGATCTCGTCGAACGGCGGCGGGCCGAGGCGCTGCCAGCATTCGTACATCGCCTTCTCCAGCGGCGTGTTGCCGAGCAGGTTCGACACGGCGCTGACGACCTTCATGTCGACCGACGTTTCGGTCATCAGCCCGGCGCCCTGGGCGATCTTCTTCACCCGCGCGATCAGCCGCGTCAGGTCGGGCAGCTCGCGCGCGCGGATGAGGTAGCGCACCTTGGCGCTCGCCTGCACGACGTTGGGGGCGATGCCGCCGCCGTCGAGCATGGCGTAGTGGACGCGCGCGTCGCTCGGCATGTGCTCGCGCATGTAGTTGACGCCGACGTTCATCAGCTCGACGGCGTCGAGCGCGCTGCGGCCGAGATGCGGCGCCGCCGCCGCGTGCGACGCGCGGCCGGTGAAGTGAAAATCGATGCGGGTATTGGCGAGCGAGACCGCCTCGGCCACCTCGCAGAACGCGGACGGATGCCAGGTGATGGCGATATCGACGTCGGCGAAGGCGCCGGCGCGCACCATGAAACCCTTGGCGGCGCCGCCCTCCTCGGCCGGGCACCCGTAGTAGCGCACGCGGCCCTTGATCTTGTTGGCGGCGAGCCAGTCCTTGAACGCGGTCGCGGCGAGCAGCGCGGCGGAGCCGAGCAGATTATGGCCGCAGCCGTGACCTGGGCCATTGGGCTCGACGGGACGCGGCTCGGCGACGCCCGCCTCCTGGCTCAGGCCGGGCAGCGCGTCGTATTCGCCGAGGAAGGCGATGACCGGCCCGCCCTCGCCCGCTTCGCCGACGACCGCCGTCGGGATGTCGGCCACGTTGGCCGTGATGCGGAAGCCCTGGCGCCCGAGCTCGGCGATGTGCTCGCCGGCCGAGCGGCGCTCGACATACTGCAGCTCGGGCATGCCCCAGATGCGGTCGCTCAGCGCCGCGAATGCCGCCTTCTTGGCATCGACCAGCCGCCAGATCTGCTCGGTGTTGTCCATTGCATCCTCCCGCGCCGCACCGCCGATGCTCATGCAAGCATCGGGTGCCCGCGCCGATGCATTATCATGACTCTCGGTGCGTCAGACACCAGGCCGCAGGACAAGGCGGCAACGGCGCTCGGATGCGCCGGTCAGGCGTCCACCTGTTCATTCTCTTTGGACTTCATGCGCCAGAGCTGAAAGCCGTGGTCGGCGATCGCTTTCTCGATCACGCCGCGGGAAAAATTGTGCGGCGGCGCCTTGTCGGGCCGGATCACGCCGGTGGCGTGCCACGGCCCGTGCCGCTCCGGCAGCTTGGTCCCCTGCGGATCGCCCGCAAAGGCGCACAGCTCGCTCTTGGCCCCGGACTTGAACATGAAAATATGCATCGATCACACTCCTTCACGGAACAGCGGGATTGCGGCGCTGGCACCGCCGCGGCTCAGCGCCGCCGGAATTGCTGCCGCACGGGCGGGCGGCGGGCGGTCGTGGCGCGCTCGTCCTTGTGACGGAAAATGAGCCGGCCCTTCTCCAGGTCGTAGGGCGACATCTCGACGGTGACGCGATCGCCGGCAAGCGTCTTGATGCGGTTCTTCTTCATCTTGCCGGCCGTGTAGGCGATGATCGTATGACCGCCGTCGAGTTGAACGCGATAGCGCGCGTCGGGCAGGATCTCGACGACGAGGCCTTCCATCTCGATCAGCTCTTCCTTCGCCATGCATTACTCCCTGGGGGTGACGGACAGCGCCGCCGGCGCCGGCTGGGATATTGGCCTCGCCGTCGGTTGCATGAACGGGATGGTGGCGAGATTGTTCGGATCATGGCGCCGCGCGCCGTTCTGGCGCGCCGGCGGCTGGCGTTTGGAGGGGGCACCGTGCCCGCGACGTTGCCGCTCTTTCTGTTGCGCCACGGAGCCGTGCGGCGGCCGGCCGCCGTTCGGATGCCTTGCGGCGGGGCGGGACGAGCGCCGGTCGGTCGCCGGGATCGAGGCACGGATCAGCTTCTCGATGGCGCGCAGGAACGGCACCTCGTCGGTGTCGCAGAACGAGATCGCGGTGCCGGCCGCGCCGGCGCGGGCGGTGCGGCCGATGCGGTGCACGTAGCTCTCGGGAATGTTCGGCAGATCGTAGTTGACGACGTGGCTGATGCCGTCGACGTCGATGCCGCGCGCCGCGATGTCGGTCGCGATCAGCGTGCTCACCCGCCCGGCCCGGAACGCGGCGAGCACCCGCTCGCGCTGGGGCTGCGATTTGTTGCCGTGGATCGCCTGGGCGGCGATGCCGGCCTTCGCCAGTCCGCGCACCACCTTGTCGGCGCCGTGCTTGGTGCGGGTGAAGACGAGCGCGCGGTCGATCGATTGGCGCTGCAGCACTTCCGCCAGCATCGCGGGCTTCGACGCGCGATCGAGGTGGATGATGTGCTGGTCGATGCGCTCCGCCGTCGAGGCGGGGGGCGTCACCGCGACCCTGACCGGATCGCGCAGCATCTCTCCGGCCAGCTCGGCGATCGCCTGCGGCATGGTGGCGGAGAAGAACAGCGTCTGGCGCGCTTTGGGGAGCTTGGCCACGATCCTGCGGATGTCGTGGATGAAACCCATGTCGAGCATGCGATCGGCCTCGTCGAGCACGAGCACCTCGACCCGGTCGAGCCGCAGCGCGCGGCTGTTGACGAGGTCGAGCAGGCGGCCGGGGGTCGCCACCAGCACATGGACGCCGCCTTGCAGCGCGCGCACCTGGCCGCCGATCGACACGCCGCCGATGGCCAGCGCCGTGCCGACGCGCACATGCCGGCCGTAGGTGCGGAAACTGTCGAGGATTTGCCCCGACAGCTCGCGGGTGGGGCTGAGCACCAGAACGCGGCAGCCCTTTGGTTCCGGCTGCCGGCGATCGTTGAAAAGCCGGTGCAGGATCGGCAGCGCGAAGGCCGCGGTCTTGCCGGTGCCGGTCTGGGCGATGCCGACGATATCGCGATCGCGCATGGCGACCGGTATGGTTTGCGACTGGATCGGAGTGGGAGTGACGTAGTTTTCTTGCGCGAGGGCGCGGGTGATCGGCTCTGCGAGACCGAAGGCTTCAAAGGAGTTCAAAATCTTTCTTTCCATTCAGCGAAATCGCCGTCAGCGTTGCGGGCGGAATCGACGTGTCGCGGGTTGCCGGGACACCCCGCGTGGGCTGGGCTGCCAGTCGGAAGCGCGGAGAAAACAGGCCGAATACCGTTGAGTGCGGATTCGTTCACGCGGCCTGGAGGAGACTTGCTCGCAAATCGATCCTCCGCGTTGCGCAGTATATAGACCATTCCTGTGTTTAATTCAAGGCGGACCGCAGCTTAGCGCGAAACCCTGCAGCCGTGCTTCTTTGCGCGGCGCATGTTCTTGTCGGCGAACCGGTATCCACCCCGGATCACGTCCGGGACAGGCTTTCGCCGGAACATGCGCCGGATCGTCGTGAATACATCGTTAAGTTCTGGCGGCACGCTTCAGGTGTAAACCAGGCCGACCCATTCGGCGATCAGCGCCGGGCGCTCCATGCCCTTGACCTCGACGGTGCATTCGCGCGTGACCGCGAGGCCGCCCGATTTCGGCTCGACCGAGAGCAGCTTCATGCGCATGCGGATTTCGCTTCCGGCCGGGACGGTGCCGGTGAACCGCAGCTTGTTGAAGCCGTAATTGATGCCGCGCTTCACGTTCTTGACCCGCATGATCCGCGCCGACATGGTCGACATCAGCGACATGGTCAGGAAACCGTGCGCGATGGTGCCGCCGATCTCGCGCTTCGCCCGCTCGACGTCGACGTGGATCCACTGATGATCGCCGCACAGCTCGGCGAAGCGATCGATGCGGTCCTGATCGACCAATACCCAATCCGATACGCCGATCTCCTGACCCACCAGGCCGGGCAGCTCCGCGGCATCGACCATGCGCGTCATCGTGTTGGTCCCCCGAAGCTCTAATCCCCCGCGGCAGCCTGCGGCTGCGTCGAGCCCTTCACCGCGTCATTATGCTCGCCGAGTCTTGGCGCGCGGGCGCGCAGCGGCGGGCGCTCGCCATTGAACGAGACCGGCAGTCCGACGAACTCGATCCCCAC